>JAQULX010000257.1 GCA_028718465.1 Dehalococcoidales bacterium
GGGATCAAAATTGACCCACCATACTTCACACCGTTTCATGGGCTAAGTCCTTGAATGTAGCCTCCGCCCACTCCGCAGCTTCTTTTTCCCGCTCTTCATCCCGGGCCATTTCAGCGTAAGCTGATTCCAGGTTAGGGTGGATAACATGAGGCCTGACCAATTCCTCAATGAACTTACTTATTTTTCGCGGTCCTATGTTCTCGCGGAGGCCGTCGTAGACCGCCTCATCAATTGTGATGGTTAATTTTTTCTGCATCTTAAGACTCCTTATACGTGTATTATACGTGTAATAAAATTACGTGTCAACATACTTAACTAACTGGCTGAAGCCAGCCTGCTTCGGGGACCGGAGAGCCCTCCAGGACACCCGAACAGTACCTGCCCGCAATGACGGACTTGAGCTTGAAATAAAAAGTTGTAAGTAGTAATTTTAATCTAGTCTTTGGTTTCCGGTTAATATTGAATAGCCAATTACTGCATTGACTCAAGGAGAACACAGCATGTTCACCGGAAAGCTGGCGCAGTTCATCTCTCAGACCACCTGTGCCGGTCTGCCGGAAGAGGTAGTGGCCGCAGCCAGGAAGGCGATTCTGGACCATATCGGCGTAGCCATGGCGGGCAGCCATGAGCCCTCCGGCCGTATAATCAGCCAGGGGTGGCACAGGAAACCCAATCGCCGCGGGAAGCCACGGTCATCGGACACAGGTACAAGACCAACTGCGCTCTGGCTGCTCTGGTCAACGGCACGGCGGCGCATGCTCTGGACTATGATGACTGTCTGGACTTCCCTGATGTAGGGCTGGCTCATCCCACCACCAGTATATTCCCCGCCGCCCTGGCGGTGAGCGAGAAACTGCATATCAGCGGTCAGGACCTGATTACAGCCTGCTGTCTGGGAATCGAAGCTTATGCTAAAATCGGGCTGATGAGCAGAGATGCCTTCCGGGGAGGCCGGCGCTGGGAGTGGACCGGAGTGCTGGGCGCCATGGGGTCCGCCGCAGCAGTCGCTAACTTGCTGAAACTGGATGCATCAAGGACCAACATGTGCCTGGGAATCGAGGCCTCGTTGGCCTGCGGAATGATCCGCAACTTCGGCAGCATGGCCGGCCACCTGCATGCCGGCAACGCGGCCCGGAATGGCATCGAAGCCGGCTTTCTGGCACAAAAAGGCCACCGCCCACGAGGATATCATCGAAGCCCATTACAGCTATTACAATACCTTCACCGGTAATCAAGAGATGCTCTCAAAAGACATACAGGCAGCACACTCTCAGGCTTTAGGCCGTCCCTGGAATCTCGTCAAGCCGGGGCTTATGTTCAAAGCCTACCCCTGAGCCCATATCAGCGCTTTCGGAGTCACTGCCGGGCTGGAGTTAAGAAAAGAGCATGACATCGACTGGCGGCAAATCTCGGAAATCGAGCTTCGCATCCCCACTATTATCGATAAGATGGTGCATTACAACGACCCAACAACCGGCATTGAGGCCAAGTTCAGCCCCGGTTACTGTCTGTGCCGGGCCCTTATAGAAGGAGAAATCAAGACCAGTCATTTCGCCGATGAAAATATCAATGACCCCGCAACCCGTCAACTAATGCATGTGATAAGGTTGGTGGTTACAGAGCAGGACCTCCAGGTGGGGTCGTTCGGCTATCAGGAGGTGGTCCTGAAAATGAAGGACGGCATGGTGTACAGTTGTAAAGTGGATCACGCCAAAGGCTAACCGCAAAACCCGCAGACCGGCGAGGAATTTACCGGGAAATCCCTGAGTTGCGCGGAATACGCTCACTATGACCGGGAAACAGCTTTACAGATACAGGAGATGGTGACAGGGCTGGAAAGACTGACGGATGTTTCCGACTTAACGGGCTTATTAGGCAAATGATTATCAGATTGACTCGTTACTTTATAAATCAATGGTGTCTTTTCGCAACTGCCTGAGCAGCCTGTTCACCGATTTCATACGCCGGCAAGCTGATATTCTCCCTGTATCCGGTGCAGCCCTTTCCCTTCCCTTTTCTCTCATTCCTTGCTTCGCCGCGCGGAGGTAAAGAATGTTCCTCCGTCACGACAACCCGCCGGATTCAGGAGAAAGCCGGAATGGGCTTGATTTAATAAAAAGGCCGCATACTTTGACTGTCAGCCGGCTTTTATAGATAATTGGGATACACCTTTATTTATAAAAGGAGGCGATATGCGCATTGTCCGTTTCTCCGCGGAGAACACCACCGAATACGGAATAGTCCAGAACAATCTGGTACAGAAGCTTGAGACAGACCCTTTTCAGATGCTCGAGTCCGGCGCTGAGATAGAGTCCGCCGGCCGGATATATCCCCTGGAAAAGGTCAGGCTGCTGGCGCCCTGCTTGCCCTCCAAGGTAATTTGCCTGGGCGTAAATTATCGTCCTCACGCACAGGAGATGGCCCATAACTTGCCGACCAGTCCCCTGATCTTTTTAAAGCCGCCGACAGCGGTCATCGGGCCGGATGAGCCGATAGTTCTGCCCCGCAACTGGAAAAGAGTTGATTATGAGTGCGAGCTGGGAGTGGTGATCGGCAAAAAAGCTAAATATGTGCCTGAAGAAGAAGCCCGCAAATACGTGCTGGGTTATACCTGTTTCAATGACGTTACCGAACGCCAGCTTCAGAAAGAGGACGGACAGTGGACGCGGGCCAAGGGATTCGATACTTTCGCTCCGGTAGGCCCCTGGATTGAGACCTCGGTAGCGCCGGATGACCTGAAGCTGGAAACGTATCTCAATGGCGAATTGCGCCAGTCCGGGCGTACCAGCGAGCTTATTTTTGGAATTTCCCGGCTGATCAGTTTCATCTCCGGGATTATGACTTTGTTGCCGGGAGATATCATCGCCACCGGCACGCCCGCCGGCATCGCTCCCATGCAGCCCGGGGATGTGGTCGAAATCAAGATTGAGAATATCGGCGTTTTGAGAAATACGGTGGCAGCGCCGGATTAGGCCGGGGTTGTTAATTCAGAGTTTTTTGAGTTATAAATATAATGGGAGACTCTGAAGATGAAAAAGAAGACTTATCCCGTTATTTATGCCGGAAAGAAGCAGCAGTTCGCCAGATCGGTCGTGGTTGGCGACCTGGTATTCCTTTCCGGTATGGGTGGCCGGTCTGCCGAGACCGGCGAAATCAACTCACCCGATCCGGCTGAGCAGACCAGGGTAGCCCTGGACAAGATCCGTGCGGCATTGATTGAGGCCGGAACATCCATGGACAATATCGTGAAGACCACCGTCTATCTTAAACGCATCGAAGATTACAATATTTTCAGGCAGACAGAGAAAGAATACTGGCAAAAATACGGACTGAGACTTCTGGAGGAACCCCCTGCCAGTACTTTGATACAGCCGGTTTCCATGAGCAAACCGGATATGCTGGTAGAAGTGGAGGTTATTGCCGTAATCCCGCGATAGGGCTTTCCCTTTACCGTTCTTCCAGAGCGTTCTCAAATACCTCGATCCGCCTCGGGCTGCCGGCAGCATCCATCTCCACGGCGACAAAGTCTATACACCAGGAATCCGGCAATTTATCATGGGTCTGCCGGTAAAAGTGGGCGGCTTTTTCCAGGTGTTCTATCTTTCTTTCGCTAAGGGACTCCTCAGGGAGGCCGAAATCAAGATTGGACCTGGTACGGACTTCAATAAAGACCAGGCAATCACGCTGGCAGGCCACGATATCGATCTCACCCCACCGGCAGCGATAGTTGGTCTCCAAAATGCGGTACCCCTTCTTTTTCAGAAAGTCTACCGCCATACTTTCACCAAGGTCGCCTTTATTTTTCCGGTCCATAAGCAGTCAGAGTGGTGTTTATTCTGATATCATCGAAAGCCAGTTGCGCGATATTTTTTACCGGCTTGAATAAATGCCGGTGAACAGGTGAAGGGCCCAGTCTCCGCAAACAGGCCAGATGGTTTTCCGTACCATAACCCTTGTGCCGTGATAAACCGTAACCCGGATACTTCCTGTCCAAATCTGCCATCAAATGGTCCCGGAATACTTTGGCCACAATTGAAGCGCAGGCGATGGAAAAACACAGGGTATCGCCTTCCCGGACTCCTTTTTGTGGAAAGGGAAGGTTCTTAACGGTCATATAGTCTATCAGCACATAGTCCGGTCGGGGATGCAGCTTTTCGACGGCTATTTTCATAGCTGTTTGAACGGCCTGAGTCATCCCCAGACGGTCAATCAGGCAGGAATCGACCGTGCCGGTGCCGATGGATACGGCCGCTTCATGGATAAGTGGAGACAGGTATTCGCGCTTCTCAGGTGTCAACAGCTTGCTGTCTCTAACCTCCTTATACCACACCGGACGCCTGCCGAACGGCATGATCACCGCAGCGGCCACTACCGGACCGGCCAGACAACCCCGCCCAACCTCATCAACTCCTGCCACCAGACGACAGCCCTGTCTGGCGCAAAACTTCTCTTCGGTTAGTCCCGGACGCTGCTCTGCTTCTGTCTGTCTTTTACCTGACATTGCGAGGTGTACTTTCTCCTCTACGGCTATCTTCTTCTCTCTTACCTTTTATTCTGGAAGAGCTTTCCTTATTTTATTCCTAATTATAAAAGATTTGTATCTCATTAACTAGACCGCCTCCAGAGATTACTGGTAATATAAGATATGGAATTGAGGAATAACAAGCCTTTCTGTTGGGAGGACGGAATATTTGATACAACCTGAATTTGAACCTGCTGTGCCGGAAACTCCCAGACCAACACCCCGGGTCTGGGGACCCTGGGCGACTATCGGGCTGGGAGCAGCCGTATTTTTGGTTTACTTCGCTGTCCAGTCCCTGATAGCCATATTTTTTATGGTATTCTCTGCCCTCGAAGAATTTCAGGCTAATCCCGGGCTTGACCTGTCCCGGTTTATTCAAAGCCTGACCACTAACGGGCTGCTGATATCCGTCTCCACAATAGCATCCGGGATCGCTGGCGCAGGTTTAATTGTACTATTCATAACAATCCGTAAAAATATCAGGATCGCGGATTACCTGGGATTGAAAACGATCAGTCCTAAGACCTTTTTGGTCTTGCTGGCGGTGATAGCCAGCCTGCTGGCAGCGTCTTTTGGTCTGGAACAGGTTATCGACTCGTCCGAGCAGAACTTTGACTTCAT
>JAQULX010000258.1 GCA_028718465.1 Dehalococcoidales bacterium
ACCATCGATCTCTCTCCCTCCGACATGTTCAGCCGACCCTGGGACTGGATTATCAGGCCGGAAATTTTGACCTACTGGATAGAGCCGCATTACCTGGCGATGATAAGTCCGACTATCTGGGCATTAATTATTCCGGCTATATCTTTTGCCATTTATCGAGCATTCAGAGGCGATAGTCCCGCCCTGCTGGCAGTATTATGGTTCGCCTTTACCTGCCTGGTATGGATACCCATTAGCCTGATTACAGACAGAATAAGCTATATCTACTATTTTTATCCGTCGGTCGGGTCAGTATGTCTATCGATCGCAATAATGGCCGGTGCGCTGGACTCTCTGTCTGACCAAACTGGCCAAAACAGGACTGTCTCCAAGTTGATTGCTGCCGCATTGCCGCTGTATATACTTCTTCACCTGGGGGCTTTCGTGCTGCTCTCGCCAATAGCTTATATCTGGAAACTCCCTCTGGCAGTAGCAGCATATCTGGTAGCGCGTCACTGCCTCTCAGTCTCCCACTACATCGCCATGGAAGACACTTCCCGCAAAAGGAGCATTACAGGAGAAGGGCTATAAAGTGAAACAGGCCGGGGCAGAAGAGTCTATTCTGACAATCATCAAGGGCAAATGGCAGATTGCCCTGCTGATTTTAGCTCAAGCAGTCATTTTTTTAGTAATCTTCCAGGGAGACCTTTACGGTTCTGCCTTGCGCGAAGATTTTACCCTGGATTTCTATTACTCATCACTGATAACCCACAGCATCTGGCCTTACCGGGATTTCGCGGTTGAATATCCACCATTAGCCCTGCTCTTTATTACCTTACCCAGACTGATAGCTTCACATCTGTCATCTTATATCATGGTATACGCCGGACAACTTCTGGTCTTCGATCTAATCGCAATGTACTTTATAGCTTCCCTATGCCAGATACTGAAAATAAACCAGTGGAAAACGCTTGGCATCTACACTCTGGCGTTACTGGCAATCGGGCCAATCATAGTATTCCGTTTTGACCTCATTCCGGCTGTTACCACCCTGGCAGCGGTTTACACGCTTATCAGGGGACATCACAAATTAGCATGGGGACTGCTGGCTGTGGGAGCCCTGATTAAAATTTATCCGCTAATACTGGCCCCAATTTTTCTGATCTATCAGCTATCCCGCAATCAGAGACGGGAGGCAGTGATGGGAATGACCACATTCGTGATAACCGGAATTGTTCTGCTCCTCCCGGCGGTTATTTTAAGTCCCGGAGGATTATGGGATTCCATCGCCTATCATGCGCAGCGAGGGTTACAAATCGAGAGCACTTACGCCTCGATACTGGAACTGCTATATGCGTTTGGAATAATCGATCTTGATTTTAGATTTAGCTCCGGCTCGATAAATCTGGTCTCACCTTTGGCAGACATCATCGGGGGATTTTCTTTCGTAGTCACGACGATAGGTCTATTAACAATATACTGGTTATTTTTTAAAAAGGTCAGAAAAGCTAGCGGGACTGACGATCATGCTATAGCTACAGGGAATGATGCGGCTTTGTTAATAAACTATTTCGCGATAACCATCCTCGTTTTTATACTTACCAGCAAAGTCTTTTCGCCACAATACATTATCTGGATACTGCCGTTTATCCCGCTCATAACCGGCAAATGGCGCAATGTGTGCTGTCTGCTGTTCATCATGGTTGGGCTGATGACTTTCTTCATTTATCCCAAATACTATGCTGGAATAGAGCATAGTGAGTTGATCACATTAGGGATGCTGGTGGTGAGAAACATTGTTTTAATAATAATGACAATATTGATCATAAAGTTTAATTTCAGGCTGTTAAATTCCTAACAGGAAGAACATAAATACTGACTCATCAAGACACATCATATAGCAACAGGGCATCCTTTACCTCACATTCACATTCAGGGTGAAGTAGTCCGCGGCCGGGGCATCCGGATCGTTGGCCGGACGGTATTCCAGAGATAAGGTGCTTTCGCCTGATTTGAATGTCGTGAAGGTCCAGGTCTGATAGTTCATGGTCCGGGGAGGTTCATCCCTCAATCCCTGGTCGTAGCCGGTCTGTTTTATGACATCTTTATCGCTTATGACGGCTGCTTCGCTCCATCTATAGTCAGTTGCGGTTGGAGCCGATTCCAGCGTCACGACCAGAGTGCCGAACATCGCCATCCTGACTTCTTTACCGTTGGATGACCTGCCCACGGAGAGGTACTGGGCCGGCGCCGAGAGGCAGGCGGGCATCGATAATATGAAAACCGCCGCCAGGACCATGACGACTATTCTGGTTATCAACATGCAGGCCTCATAATACTTTTACGAATATTGTAAATACTAAGCGGAAGGAAATCAAATGGGGTATGGTGAGAGTGGGGAGAAGGATGATTAAGGATTAAGGATTGATGAAGGAGAGAAGGAGACCGGATTACGGATCGAGCACGGGATGGAGGAAAAGGGGGAACGGGGCCCGGTAATCAAAATACCCATGATATCTACGCATTACTCTTTATTGATAGTGTAAGTATCCAGCCTTAGCATGAATTTGTGAGGGGAAGTTATCGGTACAGGAATTTCCGTTTCTCTGTAAGGTCCTTCCCCACCCCGGGATTCTTCGGGGCACCCGGAGGGTATCAGCCCGCCGCTGATATTCGCGGAAGCGGAGTCAAGGAACGGCGGGCTCCAGCACAACAGATAGAAGGGAAATACAGGAGGTAAGAGGATGGAGTTTCGCACATTATTGTCGCCAATCAATATCGGCTCTATGCAGGTGAAGAACCGCCTGGCGGTGCCGCCCATGGGCACGAATTACGCCAATGCGGACGGCTCGATTTCGGAGCAGTTTATGGACTACTGGCTAGCCCGGGCCAGGGGAGGCTTCGGCCTTCTGATTGTCGAGGTCACCGCCATCGATCCGGGAGGCAAAGCTATTCCCAACCAGCCGGGGATCTGGGATGACAGCTTCATCCAGAAATGGAAGGAATTCACTGACAAAATGCACCAGGCAGGGGCTAAAGTAGCGGTCCAACTGCACCATGCCGGCAGGCAGACTATGACTGCCATTACCGGAAGCCAGCCAGTCGCCCCTTCTCCGGTCGCCTGCCCGTTGGAGAAAGAGATGCCCCGCGAGATGACCACGGCGGAAGTCTACTCCTTCATCGAAAAGTTCGGCGACAGCGCCCGCCGGGCCAGGGAAGCCGGTTTCGATGCCGTGGAGGTCCACGGCGCCCACGGCTACCTGGTGGCCCAGTTCATGTCCGGCCTGGCCAACAAGCGTCTGGATGAGTTCGGCGGGCCTTTCATTAACCGGATGCGCTTCCCCCTGGAGATCATCAAGAATATCCGCCGCAAGACTGGAGAGAGCTTCCCTATCATATTCCGGATCAGTGCTGACGAGAGGGTAGACGGAGGCCGGACCATCGAGGAGTCCCAGGCAGCCGCCCGCCTCCTGGAAGAGGCCGGGGTGAACGCCTTCCATGTCTCTACCGGTACTTATGAAAGCATGCAGTGGATCTGCGCACCTTCCATCGTGCCCATGGGTTTCCTGGCCGAGGATGCCGCCGCCATCAAGGAGGCGGTCAAGGTCCCGGTTATCGCTGTCGGCAGGCTGCATGACCCGGTACTGGCGGAAAACCTGCTGGCAATCGGGGCCGCCGATCTGGTCTCCGAGGGCAGGCAGTCCCTGACCGATCCGGAGTTCCCCAACAAGGTGGCCGCCGGCCAGCTTGAAGACATCGCCCCCTGTATTAGCTGTATGCAAGGCTGTTTGGGATATCTCTTTGATCCCAATCGGGGTAAAGTCACCTGCCTGGTCAATCCCTTCTGCGGCCAGGAGGGGACCATGAAGATCGAAAAGACTCAATCCCCCAGGAAGGTGATGGTGGTGGGGGGAGGTCCCGGCGGACTGGAAGCCGCCCGGATACTGGCCCAGAGAGGCCACCAGGTAACCCTGTATGAGAAGGGGAATACCCTGGGAGGAGCCTACCGGGTAGCCGCGGTATCTCCGGGCAAGCAGGATATCCTGAAAGCCCTGCGATACTATATCCATATGGGTGAAAAACATGGAGTCAATTTCAAGCTGGGCACCGAGGTCACCCCGGGCCTGGTGGAAAAGGAACGCCCCGATGTGGTGGTGCTGGCTACCGGCAGCCAACCCTTCATTCCGGATATCCCCGGGATCAAGAAGCCCGGCATTCTCCTGGCTACCGACCTGCTGGAAGGGGAAAAGACCTGCTCCAATGTCAACAACAAGGTCCTCATCGTGGGAGGAGGCTTCGTGGGAGCGGAGACGGCCGACTTCCTGGCAGACTACGGCTACGACATCACCATCATCGAGATGATAGGCGATATCGCCACCGAGGAGCAGGGCTCAGTCCGCACATTCCTGATGGAGAGATTGAAGGAACATAACGTGAAAACGGTCCTGAACGCCAAAGTGACCGAATTCCTGGATGACGGGGTGGTCTATCAACAGGACAATCAGGAGAAGAGGCTGACCGGATTCGGGACGGTGGTGCTGGCCATGGGCTACCGGGCTTACAATCCCCTGGAGACTGCCCTCAAAGGGAAGGTGAAAGAGCTGTATGTGATCGGGGACGCGGTGGAAGCGCGCAAGGCCATCGACGCCATCGCGGAAGGGGCTAAGGCAGCGATAGCCGTGGCGGGGAAAGCCCGGGTAGGAACGTCCGTTTAGGAGAGGTGGACTACAGCATTACGGGAGAGGGGGGTAGCCCCTCTCCCGAAGATGCTTCGCCCGCTTTAACGGCCTCCGGCATGACGGCGACCGGACCTACTCCTCTGCTTCGCCTCTCATATTGGACACCTCGGCCGGATCGTCCCGCAGCTCGATGCTGATGGTATCCCCGATGCCCCAGCAGCTCCGTATGGCGTGCAGAAACTCATTAAAGGAGATATCCACCTCCGCCGGTTCCGCATTCCTGTCCCGCAGCCAGTAACGCGCCCAGTCTAACAGGTTTTCCCGGTTCCGTAGCTTTTCCTCGAAACCTTCCAGGGTTTCCCGGGACACCTCGCTGACCTCGCTGCGCTCCTGGAAGGCAAATTCGAAGATGAGCCACTGTTTCATCACTGTGACCGGGTCCTGCACTGTGGGCATGTCCTCCATGTAGGC
>JAQULX010000259.1 GCA_028718465.1 Dehalococcoidales bacterium
TACACAGAACCATTTCATCGTCACCAACAAAGGGACCGATGCTTGCTATTACAGAGTGTACTTGATCAACCCCGGCGGATGGACTGCGGTAAATCCGACTGCCCCGGCTGATACTCTTAGCTTAACAACCACTGATACATATGCACTGTATGGCCAGTTTGCTCAACCCGGTGCCAGCGTAGCCGGCGATATGTCCAGCTATGCAGCTCTTGATGGTATTACTACCTCGGCTAAAGCTGCTGCTGCCGGTACATTGGACTTTTCAGGCTTAGGCGATGGTTATAACGTTGCCGCGAACGCAGCCAGGAATCTCTGGATCGCTTTGCATACACCACCGACGACCAGCGTAGGTTCAACCCAACAGATCACGGTTGTCGTAAGCGCAGTAAAACTGTAATAATATACATACAAGTGTGCGGGCTGCAAAGCCCGCACACTTGATCAATACAAGAGATTGAAGGGGGAAGGAATGCAGTATAAGAACAGTCAAACAAAGCAAAAAAAGATAAATATTTCAAACCTATTAGGGATGGCTTTTGTTACTTTGTTTATGTTCTTATCCGTTTCTACCGGCATCGCCGCTACCCTGACCTCAACTCCACCTGATTTTACCCTGACTGACCTTAGGCTCGGTTATTCCTACCGGGTAGAAGATCTCATCTCCACTAAAGTTAAATTTACCTATAGCAGTGTCAGCAGTGGTGATACTCTGGTCGTAGGTTCCACCATAGACGGTTTTAATTTACCTGCAGGATATGAATTCTTACCATCTGATTTTTCAGTGACCGTTGATCCCAGCTCTACTACCATCACTACCAGCGGCAGCCAGGAAGTTTCTGTCACTATCAATGTTCCGCTTAATACGTCATATTTAGGCAAGAAGTATTTCTTTGGGCTGGAAGGACGGACTTCACTTGGTTCCGGATTAGCCAGCGCGGTTACTACCATTAAAGTAAATATGGGTTCACAATATATAGGTTATGGCGTAACTGGTTATGATGCCTTAGGCACTATCGGTATGGTTGGCAACAAAGCGTATGTGACGGCCAATGTAGCTAGTTTAACAGCGCCAACTTTAAAATTATACTATCGCAAAACCGGGGATACCGCCTGGACAACAGTGACCACTGCCACCACCGCTGCGAAAACAAACGGGTCCACAGACTATACCTTTGAATTTCCTGCCAGTGTAGTAACTACTGCTGGTTTCCAATATATTATCGAATCACAGGCTGGGACTGATTATGCTTATTCCCCGGAACAGACCAGGACCGAATTTACCGGGACCGCTACCCAGAAATATCATTCAGTGTCAGTAATCAGGACAACTACCGGAACCATCACTACGACCGGCAGTACCCTGACCGTGAATGACGGCAATCCTAATGACGGCGCAGTGAAAGTTATTGCTCCCAGCAGGGCAGTAGGTTCCAATCTTGATATCACCTTGGAACAAATTGATGAAACTTCCACTTCTTGCCCGGCAGCTCCAAGCTATTCTTTATCTGAAAAACCAGCTATGATCTTTAAGCTGACGCCTAACGGCACAAGATTCTTAAAGAACATAGATCTTTCCTTATTATATTTTGACACTGACAATAACGGTCTCGTTGATGGATTGCTTGACCTTGATGGCAATGCCACGATCGAAGAAGCCAAGCTCAAAATGTTCTGGTGGGATGGATTCAAGTGGAGATTAGTGAACGGAACCCAAACCCAGGATATTACCACTAATACGATCACGGTTAAAACCAATCATTTCTCTTACTATGCCTTATTCCCGGTCAATTCTCTGAGTCCTGAGGATTACCGGCCAGCCAAGAAAATTATTACTCCTAATGGCGACGGCGTAAATGACGAAGCGGATTTCAGCGGCTTAGCTGAAGAAGTCAAGATATTCGATATTACCGGAAGAAAGATCCGGTCCGTATCTGCCGGCACCGGCCAATGGGACGGTAAAGATGATGACGGCAGCGTAGTCGAGAGCGGAGTTTATATCTACCAGTTTAAGGTGGACGGAACTCTAGTAAGCGGCGTTATCGCCGTGGCGAAGTAAGGGGGGATGACGATGAAGAGGAACCTGATAATCACACTAACAGTAATAGCGATAATTCTCAATATACAAATTGCCCAAGCTGCGTTCAAAGACTGTGGTTGGGGGACCAGACCTGCTGGCATGGGGGGAGCATTTGTTGGGGTAGCCAACGATAGTAATGCTCCCCTGTGGAACCCGGCGGGTATTGCCCAAATGAAGAACGCGGAAAGCAGTTTTATGTATTCCACTTATTATAATGGTTTAGACCTAAAGGCAGGCAGTGACAGTGTCAGCCTGGGATTTAATTACCTCTCATTTGTCTATCCCAAGAGCTCTATTGGCGCGTTCGGAGTAAGTTGGGCCAATTTTACTGCCACGGATCTCTATAAAGAAGATACTTATACCATAACCTACGCGAAAAAGGTCAATGACTGGTTCCCGAACCTGCCGCCGATAATTTATGTAGGGTTAAACCTGAAGTCCTTAGGGCATTCTTATACTCTTGATGATTATGCCAAGGATGATCCGGTTTTTGTGCAGGGTGGGACCTCTAAGAGCGCCGTTACTGTGGACTTAGGCGCGCTAGTAAAACCCTGGGATAGGTTAGCTATAGGCTTGGCGGCAAAGAACCTGACCCAGCCGGATGTTGGCTTAAAAGATGAAGATAAAGTGCCGATGGAGATAAAATTGGGCGCAGCCTACAGGTATACGCTCATTACCCCGGCTATTGATATGACGATGCGTGATGGCGTTAGCACCATGCATATCGGTGTCGAAAGCTATCTGCTGAACAAAACACTGGGATTAAGGGCTGGCTGGAATTCTACTGAGTTGACCTTTGGATTCTCATTCAATGGTATTCGTTCCGAGAACTTTGGTTTGAACCTTGATTATTCTTTCATCATGCCGATGGAGATCGAAGATTCTTCCGGCAGTCACAGGATATCAATGGGCGTATGGTTCTAAGCAATACCATAATTTGAATAAAATAAAGGAGACCTTATCGCAAGGTCTCCTTATTTTTTAGGAGGAGAAAATGAAAAGATCCGCACTGTTGGTACTAGTATGGTGCTTCACTGCCCTGGCGACTCCTTTATTGGCCGCCGGGCTTACTGCTAATTTTGGCGAGGTCCTGATCGAAGACTTGAAAATAGGATATCCTTTCAGTACTAGGGAAAAAGCTAATCTTCCTTATATCATCACCAATGTCGGGTATAAGACTATTGACGTAAAAGTAGAGATTGTTATCCCATCAGCGCAGGAACTGAAAAAAGGATATGAACCCATACCTAATACTGCCTGGATAAAACTGGAACGTAATTTTTTCTCTCTAAAACCCAATGAACAGGGTTCTACAGATTTGGTTTTTAATATCCCAAATGATGAAAAACTCCTGGGTAAAAAATTTGATGCCATAGTGTATCCTTATACGTTTGAAGGGATCCTCAAGATCGGCGTGAACAGCCATGTCCTGTTTACCATTGATAAAGAAAAGGGGCCTTACCCGATATATCTCGACGCGAAACCATTCAAGGATAAAGTCGCGTTTGAAGTATCCCCGTTGGAAATGTCCGTGAAAAATGTACCGATAGGAAAAAAGGTTGACTTGAAACGACATTCCAAGACAATCCTGAAAATAACTAATACTACTGACCAGGAATGCCGTTTTTATCTCAATTCGATCAAAGTTAAGGAGTCCAGCGTCAATTTAAAAGAGGGATACCAGGATACGCCTGATGCCAATATACTCTCCTTTGATGAGAAGATGATCAGGATCAAACCAAAAGAGACAAAAGAAGTGAAATTATACCTGACTTTTCCGGCCGGCAAGGAATTCGCCGGGAAAGACTATATGTTCATATTACCGATAGTGACCGGCGAACAGGATGCTCCTCTAATTCGTTATGCTTATCTTTACGTGACCACAAAAAAGTAGTATTAGCAACTCATTGCAGAGAAGAATATTGACGTCACAGGAGAAAAAGAGTATAAGATATTAAGAGGTGGAAAATGAAGGATTTTTTAGTAGATAAGAAAAATGGTGTTACCCTGGTTGAAATCATGATGGTAACAGCAGTCATGGGCGTGCTTTTCATTGGGCTCTTTTCGCTCATCAATAAAGTGACGAAGGGCACCTGGCAGATCGGCGGTTCATTGGGGATGAATAGCGCTGCTTCAGAGACCATGTACTGGATCGGCAATGATTTTCGCAACGCCAAGGCCTCAACTATGGGCGGCCAACTGTTTGATAATACGTTAGGTGACCAGGCGATGAACCCTAGCTTTGAGTATCCGTTAAACCTAACCAGTGATATACCGGCAAAATGGGCTAGTTTAGCAGCATATGGTGTTTCGCGAGTGAGCGGGCCGTCTGTAGTCAGGAGCGGATTCCTGGCTCTTGGTTTGCCTTCCGGGACCAGTTATTACAGCCAGGTATCTACTACCACCTATACCACCAGGGAGTATGTCGTATCAGGCTGGACTCTTCCTGCCGGAACAGCGGAACTAAGGCTATTACAATCCAATGCGGTTGATACGAATTTTCCCACTCCTTGTTTTGTTTCTACAGCCGCTACTACTAACTGGATGCACATGGTTACAACGACCACCTTGAACACTAATACTCCCTTTAAATTCCGGGTGATTTTTCCTGGCGCGACTATTAACTGGTTTAAATCAATGACTGAGAATATAGATGCTGCCGGCCGGGATTATGCATTTAATTATGACCGGGGCCTAGGAGTTTATAAGAGCGAACTCTATATGGCTGACAAACGTGACGCGGTATCAAGCCAAGGTCCGGTGAAATGGGATGGCGTGAATAAAGATATCTGGGGTGATGTTCCGGTAACTGGTTTGCCTGGTCTCGATAAACAGAATTATTATTATAATGTAGTGCCAAGTATGAACTGTGAATATAACGGGGTTATTTATGCTTTTAGGACCCCGTTACTAACTTATCCTAATAGTGAAACAGCTAATATGTATACTTTTGATGGGACAAATTGGGCTCTGATGCCTGCGCAGATCCCGAATCAGTTTCACCAGGGCAGTCTTACTGAAGGAAGAAGTTCGG
>JAQULX010000260.1 GCA_028718465.1 Dehalococcoidales bacterium
TAGCGTTGGGTCGAAGGTGATATCGACATCAAATGCAGAGATAATATCGCTTGGCACATCCGGATCCAGAGCTGTGATCCCGAAGTCAACTACGAAGCTGTCACCAACGTTGACTGCCGTACTGCTTGGAGTGAAGAACATCTGCAGCGACGACGCCTGAGCAACCCCTAAATTCCCCAATAACGCGAACAGTAAAAAAGCCCAGTGTCGAATATTCATTTTTCCCCCTCTATTTAGGTTGTGCAATTTTCGGCATATAGCGTACGTCAGATTGACAGAGATGCTTTACACCAACGATTCATCAATTAATTGGCAATTAAGCAATATTCACGCCAAAGAACCAACAAAGAGGATAAGGAAGAGTAACATTCTAATTTGTTTAGTTTTGTATTCTATTACCCCTCAGTTGATTCATACTGATGGAGTACTACATCCGTCCGAAACTGAAAGTTTTACTAATTATACCGGTTCCCCGGAATTTCATCCGGCATAGCGGAATAATTTTAAAAAAAACAGTAAATTAAAGTAAATACTTAAATTTTATACAAGATGCACAAGTTTATCAGCTGTGATGTGAAGCAGGTAATTGATAGACACGTGAGGTTGGGAATCGCTGGTAGAAAAAACTACCAAGGGAGGGGCGAGCAGAAAACAGGATCGCTTACTCATGACTGAGTCAGTAGACTGTAACAAAGGGATCTTTGTACAGGGGATCGGGGACATCACCAAACAGCTCGCGGATAGTCTTACCAGTAGGATATGGCTTTGCTCCTGATCCTAAAATAATATCGACGTTTCATTTCGAGTTTTTTGTTTGCATCTTCCGCTAAGTGCTTTTGCATGAATTGACATGGCATATTGAAGAGAAAGAAAATTTATTGAAAGTTAGCATGTTCAGAGTATCTTGAAAATATGGCGATTTACATCAAACACGAACAATATTCTGAAAAATCCGTACATCCACCAACAAGGGGAGAATAAAATGCGTATCAAGGTATTGAGTATTACCTGCCTCGCAGTTGTTGTGTCACTGCTTAGCAGCCCAATTATCAATTTCTGCCAGGCGCAGGCAGCTCCTATCTCACAAAAGCTTAAAGGGCAACCGGGTCAGAAGGTAAACTTATTTCCTGTAAGACCAGTTGGCTCTGCCCCCGTGCCGCCTGCCAGCAGCCTTCGTATCGAAAACGGTCGGTTCTTCTCGTACGCTCTCCCACCAGGCTGGCACGTCGGGGAAGATGGTCAGTATGCCCTGACTCTTGCCGCTCCTGATAACAAGGCCTTTACGGTGATGGTAGGTAATGCCGGTCTTCCCGTCAACTATCCACCTGGCCAATTTATTTACGAAAAACTCTCAGCCTTGCAACCTGAGAACCTCCAACTTGGGCAGCCTCAACAGGCGGCACCGATTGCCGGCTTCACCTACGCCTACCAGTTCGACGTCACCTATTCCATCCGAGGAGTGGCCTGCCGCGGGACCGTTAAGTGTCACGTCTTTCCTGTCTATGACACCGCGGTGATGGCAATGTCCGCAGCGCTATCCGAGGCAAGTCAATGGCCGGGTTACGCATCATGGCTTCCCTTAGTGGCCGAACAGATCTCCGCTACCAACGGCGCGGCCTTCGGTAGGCGCGGCATCATGGCTCAAAACTTAAAGAACTCCTCAGCTTATGCGGAGGCAGCTCGTCAGTACCGCGATTGGTCCCAGAAAACCTGGCAACAGGCAACCGATGACAGAAATGCCTCACAGGACCGCAAGGCCTTTCAAGTGCGCGAGAACCTCGGTGCCGTCCAGACCTACTCAAATCCATTCGGAGAAAGCACCAAGGTGCAGTTACCAACGATTTACAAGTACTATTGGGTGGATAATCAGGGTAACTATCTCGGTAGCGATGACCCTAGCGTTAATCCGAACTCCGGCTCCACCACCGAATGGAAGCAGATGCCCCTGTCCCAGCCGTAACGCTAGTAATCATCCATACGACGTAAATTGCATTCACGCCGTCGCTTTTCCTGGCTGGCAATTTAATTCGTGGCGGATCAGGCCATAGCCTTGAGATGGTCAATTAATCATCATGAATGGCTCTTCGAACTTAGTCAACTCGTTATCGAACAGTTAGCAGATGATATTGAAGCTTCGTTATGTGCTTCGTCAGTAATGGTGGGGATGAGATCTTAATCTTTGGAAAAGGCCATCAATAGCTATTCAATAATTTCCTGAACTGTTGATGCCTTTTATTTCTGTTCAGCGCCAGCAGCCCTGGAAATCTTAGGCCCCGTAGAATCAAATCATAAGCGAGGTGGGATTCCCATCTGACCCACTTCGCTTAATTTCATCTCCTAGGCAGGTTTTCACCCCATCTTGTTGCTTATCGATCGCTGACCTTCCAAATATACCTATTATCTCCCGCCGATATTGCCAACATAAAAAATCTTAGCAAGACCGAATCAAATCTCTAAATTGAACGAACGGCCTGCTATCAAATTCTCAGGCTGACGATGAGTTTGTGGCAGGTATAAAAATGACACTTCTAATGATATATGTAGATCTGTAAAAATATAAAACTGACGTAACATTGAATATGTTTCAGCATGAAAAATTAATAATAAAATTTATTTAAAAATAATATTATGTAATAAATGTTGCTTGCTTGAAAAGTGTATATTTAGTTTTTTATCTAAAATTAGATTTACCTTATTAAGGTAATTATAGTTTATTAATTTAATAAGTTATTTATTATTAATAATTTTTTATCAAATTGCATTTATGTTATATTCAGTTAATATACTGTATTAAGTATGCTGTATGCATATTGTAGATGTATAAAACAGCAATAAGAAAATATTTTTTTGGCATTTTTTTTATTTTTTTGATACCCCTGCTGCTTAGGAAGCAGAATGACTACGAACGAATAATTCGTTTGTTATTATTTGATAGCTATAAAATTAAGAGGAGGGGAGACATGAATTATTTGAGTCATAGTACGATGCTAAATGATAAATTTGGGTATGCAATGACGTACCGAACAAGTTCCGGTGAGTACGGTGCTAGGATAGCTAAGGTTCTACTTGTTGTATTAAAAGAATTGAATATATCAGGAATATGCGAGTATTATGCAGGGTCAAATCCATGGCTTGATGATTACTATCGTGTTGGGATCGGTTTCAAGCACGTGCATCCTGTTGGTGATATTCATGGGCATTACTTAAATTTTTTAGACGTAGTAGACCTAAAACTCAGAAATAGCTGTAATGAGATCTTATTGAGAGATTATTGTGAGCTTACTTACATATCAAGCATCCGTGCAAATTTTCTTCTCAGGGGACACATAACTTTAGATGACGGTCGGCCGACAAAAATACTTAATGACGTGGATTCGTTCTTTTTGGCTGAAGTCAGGAACGCCCTAACGAATCAGTAGATATGGAGGAAATGCGTATTCCCCATAGGGAAAGGCCATAGGCACCGCATTGCAAGTCAATTCAAAAGCCATGCGTTCAACGATGCGGCTTGGCAATGAACCGACAGTGCGGTGTCCACACTGATATAGCTGGGAGTGGCACATGATTGTCCAAAAGCCAGTATCATAATCAGTTATTGACCCGTTCCTTTAATTCCTTGCCGACCTTAAAAAATGGTAGCTTCTTTGGTTTAACAGCGATCTGCTTTCCTGACTTTGGGTTCCTGCCGACATACGGTTTGTATTCTTTAACCGTAAAGCTGCCAAAACCACGAATCTCGATATCATCTCCACGCTCCATTGCCTCCACCATTGCCTCCAAAAGGGTATTGAGGATTGAGGCAGATTGGCGAGAATCCAATCCCAATTTCTGAGAGAGGGCTTCGATAAGTTCTGATTTATTCATGGGGATGGTCCAATGTGGAGAATAGATTGTTGCCGATTGAAATTAAAGATAATATTTACGAGGTATTGCCGACATTGTAAAGGGAAAGTCGAGGGGGGGGATCTGACTGTTTGGTTACTATAGTGCGCTGGGAAGGTTTTAGAATCAGGGACTAGTTCGAATTCTGGCAGGATTTTGATTCAATTGAGTAACCCTAACCATGCCCACGTTCATGATTTTAGTTCGTAATTATTAAAAAATTATTTGTTTTTCATTGGGCCTGGAGTAGAAATGGATTTGTTTTGGCGTGACATCATGGCTTTCTTTCAAGAAAGCTTTCGAATTTTCGGGATTATCACGAATAATGCCATGTTGAAATTATATCGCGCAATCGTTAGATGAGGAAAAGAGAAAGTATCTCTGGTGATTTTATATGGCTGACACACGCGATAATTTCTCTGCGGGCGAACAGGCTCTCGGCTATTTCTACCAAGTCCGTTATGCCCTTTTGCAGATGATCAGGCTGCCGGAAGATACGGCCTGTTTTATCGAGCGAGACGACGACATTGATTTCACCGATCCGGAAGAAGGGCAGATTCTCGCCTCCCTCAAGCACAAGGCCCCTAGCGACCGCCTGACAGACCTGAGTCCCGACTTCTGGAAATCGGTACGGATCTGGCTCACCCGCTTCAAGGCGGGAAAGCAAGCCGACGAAACGCTCACCTTTTTCCTCTTCACAACCGGAACCGTTGCAGGTGGGTCGTTTCTGGAGCATTTCCTTCCAGGGAAAAGCAGGCCTGACGGCTTTGCCGCCACGGCCGATGCCTTACTGGGAACAACCACCTCAAAAACCATCCTGAAAACAAAAGACCTGTTCAAGGAACTCGAGGCCGAAGAAAAAGATGACTTCCTGTCGCGCATAACCATTTTCGACAATCAGAGCCGTATCGAGAACATTCC
Source organism: Dehalococcoidales bacterium (assembly GCA_028718465.1). The sequence goes on from JAQULX010000260.1 coordinate 4,804, forward strand.
ATTTGTCGTCATGGACCGCATGCGAACGGTCCCCTCCGCATTTCGCCCCTCTGTCTACGAACGCCTCGAAGGCTGGTGGGTAAACGTCGCCATCGAACACATGACCGGCAAGCGAGCTGAACCCGCCTATGGCCGAGAAGTTTCTGAGATGCTTGCAGCCATTGCGGATCAATTCAAGTCAGACAACCTTCCCCTCGACTTTTTCAGCAAGGAGCCTCCGGAGGGGGTGAATCCCGAAGCGGACGACCGTATATTCGTTACGCAGTTACGAGCACTCGG
>JAQULX010000261.1 GCA_028718465.1 Dehalococcoidales bacterium
TAGGCAATCCCCAGGTGGCATATAAAGAGACTATTACAACCCCGGCTGATAGTAACAGCAGATTTGTAAGGCAGACCGGCGGACACGGTCAGTACGGCCACGTAGTGGTCCGCTTCGAGCCCTTGGAAAGCGGCAAGGGATTTGAGTTTGTGGATAACATCAAAGGCGGATCTATTCCGCGTAAATTCATTCCTCCCGTTGAAGCGGGTATCAGAGAAGCCATGCAGAGCGGTGTCCTGGCAGGATATCCGTTAGTGGATGTAAAAGCCATTCTTTATGATGGAAGCTACCATGATGTAGACTCATCCGACCTGGCTTTTAAGATGGCAGGGTCAATGGCCTTGAAAGACGGCGCCAGGAAAGGCAGACCGATCCTGCTGGAACCGATAATGAAAATAGAGATAATTGCCCCGGAGCAATTCATGGGCGATTTGATTAGCGACCTGAACTCCAGAAGAGGACATATTGAGAATATCGAGACCCGCAGTGGTATGTGCAATATCCGTGCGTTCATACCCCTGGCCATGACTTTCGGTTATTCGACGGTGATCCGGTCTTTAACTCAAGGCAGAGCTACGTACTCTATGGAGTTTGCACGATATCAGGAAGTACCCCGGGAGTTAGCCGAGGAAATTGTTAATAAGGGTAAGGGAAATGCCTAAACAGAAAATTCGTATTCGCCTGAAGGGTTACGACCATAAAATTGTCGATCAGTCGGCGGCACAAATTGTCGAGGCTATTGAACGAAGCGGCGCAGTGGTTTCAGGGCCGGTGCCGCTGCCGACCAGGATCGAAAAATTCAGTATCCTTCGCTCAACATTTATTGATAAAGACTCTCAGGAGCAGTTTGAGATCAGGACCCATAAGCGTCTGATAGACATTGTGGAGACTACTTCAAAGACTATTGACGCATTGACCAAGCTGAATCTCCCTTCCGGGGTTGAAGTAGATATCAAATTATAAATAAAGTAGTCCGTGACCGGTAATACACCAGTGGCAAAGACTGAAAGCCTGGGGCCGGCAGCGGAAACTAAAATGGAAGGTTAATATGCCTGGTATTGACAGTATTTTAGGAAAAAAGTTAGGCATGACTCAGGTATTTACCGAGGCCGGGAAATGCAAAGCTGTAACAGCCATCGAAGCCGGGCCCTGCAAAATCACTCAGATTAAAACTGATAACACTGACGGCTATAATGCCGCTCAGGTTGGTTTTGGTCAATCCAAGCGGTTAAACTCCGCGGAAAAAGGCCATCTGAAGGATAATGGGCAGCTCAAATATCTGCGCGAGTTCCGAATGGAGAGCACCGAAGGTTTGAAAGCAGGTGATGTCATCGATGTCAGCCAGTTTAAGGCCGGTGATATCGTGGATGTGATCGGCATATCAAAGGGTAAAGGTTATGCCGGTGTAGTCAAGAGACACCATTTTCGGGGCGGTCCCAAAACTCACGGTCAAACCGACCGACATCGGGCGCCGGGCTCTATCGGCGCCACCACCACGCCGGGCCGCATCTGGAAAAACCTGAAAATGAGCGGTCATATGGGCAGCGAGCGCGTCACTGTTCGTAAATTGCAGGTGCATGGCACGGATTCGGCCCGGAACCTGTTACTGATCGAAGGAGCAGTCCCCGGAGCAAAAAATAGTCTGGTGATAGTAAGAAAATCACACAAAGGGAGCTAAAAGTGCAAGTCCCAGTTTATAATATCGGCGGAGAAATCATAAATACCATAGAAGTCAGTGACACCGTTTTTGGAGTACCCTTCAATAAAACGGTGGTGCATCAGGCCATGGTAAGACAGAGGGCGGATGCCCGGCAGGGAACCCATGATACCAAAACCCGCGGAGAGGTAGCCGGCAGCCGCAGGAAGATGTTTGCCCAGAAACACACCGGTGAAGCTCGCGCCGGAGATAAAAGGTCTCCGACCCGCTACCACGGCGGCGTTGCTTTTGGGCCTCATCCCAGGGATTACACCAAGGATATGCCCAGGAAAATGCGGCAACTGGCTTTGCGGTGCATGCTCTCCTCCAAGGCCAGCGAGGGAGGCTTAAAGGTGCTGGACCAGTTTACTTTCGAGGCTCCCAAAACGAAAGATATGGTAAAGTTTCTGGATGCTTTAAAACTGGATAATACGGTGTTGATCGTTACCGGCGCGCCGGAAAAGAATGTAATAAAATCGGCCCGGAATATCCCCGGGGTAAAAACCTTACCGGCTAATATTTTAAACGTTGTCGACCTTCTTTCCTATCAGTCCCTGGTTATGACCGAGGAAGCTGTGCGTAAGGCAGAGCAACTGTGGGGAAAGGAGTTATCCAAGGAGGAAAACAGTGCAGCTCTTTGAAGTTTTGAGACGACCACTGGTCACTGAAAAAAATACTATTCTGCAATCGCAGGGTAAATATGCTTTCGAGATAGCCAGGGAGGCCAACAAGGACCAGGTCAAGCAGGCGGTAGAAAAGGCGTTCAAGGTTACAGTTACAGCAGTTAACGTTATGACGGTTAGAGGACGCGAGCGCAGAGTAGGTCGAAGAGTAATTGCGGAAAGCTCCTGGAAAAAAGCTGTCGTGACCCTCAAACCGGGTGATAAGATACAAATCTTTGAGGGTGTTTAACTGGAAGGAGAGGGTTAAATGGCATTAATTAAATATAAGCCGACTTCACCCGGCAGACGGAACCAGACCGGCTATTCATTTGAAGAGATAACCAAGACCGAACCGGAAAAATCATTGATTACTCCGCGCAAAGTGGCTGCCGGCAGAAACAATCGCGGTGTGACCACTATCCGTCGGCAGGGCGGAGGCGTGAAGCAGGCGATACGGAAGATAGATTTCAAGAGGGATAAAATCGGAGTTCCGGGGAGAGTCGCAGCAATTGAATACGATCCTAACCGGACCGCGCGAATTGCGCTGATATATTATGCTGACGGAGACAAGCGTTATATTCTGGCGCCGGCAGAGCTGAAAGTGGGAGACACGATTAACTCCGGTGAAAATGCCGAAGTCAGGCCCGGCAATCATTTGCCGCTAAAGAACATTCCCAGCGGGACTCCTATACATAATATCGAAATGATAAAAGGTAAAGGCGGCCAACTGGTAAGGAGTGCCGGCGGCGCTGCCCGTCTGATGGTGAAAGAGGGGAATTACGCTCTGATTCGATTGCCCTCAAGCGAGCTGAGAAAAGTCAACGTGGACTGTTCGGCGACAATCGGACAGATTGGTAATATCGAACATTCCAATATCAGCCTGGGTAAAGCCGGGCGCAGAAGGCTCATGGGCTGGCGTCCCAAATCCAGAGGCTCCGCTTTAACACCCAGAGACCATCCGCATGGAGGCGGTTCGGGCAGATGTTCGATAGGTATGGCCGGGCCGAAATCCCCATGGGGTAAACCGACCCTGGGTTACAAGACCCGGAAGAAGAAAGCCTCGGATAAGATGATTGTCAGACGTAGGGAGAAATAACGATGTCAAGGTCGACTAAAAAAGGACCGGCGGTAGATCCGAAATTATTAAAGAAAGTAGAAGCTGTAGGAAAGTCAGGGCAGAAGACCGTTATCAAGACCTGGTCCCGGTATTCTACGATACTACCCCAGATGGTAGGGCTTACTATAGGGGTGCATGATGGAAGACGCCATGTACCGGTCCTGATTACAGAGAATATGGTTGGTCACAGGCTGGGGGAGTTTGCTGCTACACGTACCTTCAGAGGTCACGGCACTAAAGTTGAGAAAGCATCTCCAGCAGCGCCGAAGGCATAGCAGCGAAAGCTATTTTAAAGATTAATTAGGTAAGGCGAAAAATGGAAGTTAAAGCAGTGTCAAAAGATACCGGTGTATCGCCAAGGAAAATGCGTTTACTGGTCGATATGGTAAAGGGAAAAAGGGTAGACGAAGCCCTCAATATTCTCCGATTTGCCCCGACGCCCAATGCCAGGATATTGGCTAAGACTATTAAGTCGGCAGCCGCGAATGCAGAAAACAATTTCCAGATGACTCCGGCAGACTTGAAGATTGTCAAAATTGCTGCTGACGAAGCGCGCATGTTGAAACGGTTCAGGCCGCGCGCCCGCGGCAGGGCCAATGAGATACTGAAACGTTCCAGTCATATTACAGTAGTGGTTTCAGAATAGGAGGGGAAATTTGGGCCGTAAAGTTCATCCAGTAGGCTTTAGAACAGGGATTATTCGGGATTGGCAAGGCAAGTGGTATTCCGATAAAAGCTATACAGAATTTTTGCAGGAAGATATAAAACTCAGAAATGCCATAATGAGCAAATATTCGGAAGCCGCCATTTCCAAGGTTGATATCGACCGGCAGGCCAATGAGGTGTCTATCACCATTCATACTGCCCGGCCGGGCATTGTTATCGGCCGCGGCGGTCAACGCGTAGATGAGATGAGGCAGTATCTGGAGAAACTTATCGGAAAAAAGGTACGCCTCAATATCCAGGAAATCCGTCAACCGGAACTGGATGCTGTCCTGGTATCCCGGTCCATTGCGGAGCAACTCGAACGGCGTATAGCCTACCGCCGGGCGATGAAGCAGTCCATGTTTCGCACCATGCAAGCCGGAGCGCGCGGCATCAGAGTTCTATGTTCCGGTAGACTAGCCGGAGCTGAAATTGCCCGCCGGCAGTTGATGCATCAGGGACGGGTTCCCCTCCACACAATTCGTGCAGATATTGATTATGGATTCAGCGAGGCCCGCACGGCTATGGGCCGTTTGGGTGTCAAAGTCTGGATTTACAAAGGTGACATTTTGCCTGAAGCGAAGGAAGAAGAGTCCGCGGAGACCGCTCCGGTAGCTCAGGCGATCGCTGGCGGAGTTGCAAGCTCAGTCCCTGCTCCGGCAGCTCCTGAAAGAATGGAGGAAAATAATGCTTCAACCCAAGCGAGTTAAATATCGTAAAATACAAAAGGGCACCCGCAGGGGTAAGGCCCAATCCGGAAATACTGTTGCTTTTGGAAGCTACGGTTTACAGGCCATGGAGAATTCCTGGATTACCGACCGGCAGATCGAAGCCGCCAGACGCGCCATTACCCACTACATTCGCCGTGGCGGCAATGTCTGGATACGCATATTCCCGGATAAATCGATCACCA
>JAQULX010000262.1 GCA_028718465.1 Dehalococcoidales bacterium
CAACAAGAGGATCACTGAAGCTCAGGTCACCAGCAAGGACTTTTTCAAGTTGTATGCCAATTGGACTTACCTCGGCATCGGCATCGCATCCCTCGTAGCTACTATCTGGTGGAGGAGATACCAGGTCTGGACCGATAAGCTGACCTCCGGTTTCCTGTTCGGTCTGCCCGGGTTCATCTACGACGCCGTGAAAAGTAATGGGACTGCTACGGGGTCAAGAGCGGTAGCGGAAGCTAATCGAGTATTGTTAGCTAAACAGGCTGCCGCCCGAGCTCTGAATGCCGGCAGGGCCACCGATCGAACCTACCAGCCCGAGTTCAGAACTGCCCAGGTTTTCTAATTTCCCGGTTTTCCCAAAGAATGAATTTTTAGCCTGAAGGAGGTACACACTGATGGCTAGTAAAAATTATGTCGTTCTCAGAGAACGGCTCACTCATACAGAAGAGCGTGAATACAAGATCAGGGCGCTCGCCGCCGGCTACGAGCGGTGCGGAATCAAGAATATCGGTGAAATCAATGCCGATATCCCCGAGCTTGCCAATATTGCTCCCAAAGACAAGGACCTCCGGGTGGAGACCATCATCAACAGGTTAAAGACGGGCTTCACACCCCGGTCTATCGACCAGCGCCAGCTCGCTCCCCTGACCGACCTGGTAGTACCGACCGCGCTGGATGACTGGCTCACCGCCGCCCTCGCCGCCGTTGGCACCTATTATACCTGTTTCCAGGCCGTCGCTGCGCCGCAAACCATCCAGGGTAAACTCCTGGTGCTGTTCGGCATCAGCGTCGCTGCGGTTCCGATACCCATTTCCCAGCTGCGCATCCGCAAGGGTGGAGCCGGCGGTAACCTGCTCGGTCAGTATGACCTTCATGACCTGGAAACCGCCGATGTCCCGGATGCCTATTTCTCCGAGCCGGTGGTAATCGATCCCCAGGATATCTTCGCGGTGCAGGTACGGGCCAGTGCCATTGCTGCCGCCTCCCGGGTTTATATCCATAACTACCTGTTTGAGAATACCGGCACAACCGTAGTCTAGCCGGAAACTCGATCAACCTAACAATCTAAAGGCAACGGGGGGAGCGCCCGAAAGACTCCCCCCTCCCTTATCAGCGCTCAAGGACGGAGGAGGTCCTCCTCAGAAATTAATTACCGAAGGAGGTAAAAAAAGTGGCTGATGCTTATACTCGTAGAACAATGCAGGCCGTTCTGGGCCTGACTGTGGTTTATACCATCTACCCCGTGGTCGGGGGTGCCGTTATCGCCGGTACGGTGGTAACCTCCGATGCCAGTGCTTATGGCGCTGTCAAGGAACTCATTGCTGCCGCGGCTATTGCCACTGATTACTGGGTCTGTGCTGCCGATTTCGATACGGCTGGAGCTGCTCAGCTCTTCCGGGTGGAGATTGGAACCGGTGCAGCCGGTGTTTATACCACATCCCGCATGGAGGTCCAGCTGGATGTCACGGCAGTTACCGTCAACCTGTCCCGGTTTATGGTCGGCCCTTATCCCGCTCATGTAGCCCCCGGTACACAGTTGGTCGCCCGTGCCACCGGTACCGCCGCCAAGGTGATCGGTGTCAGCACGACTATAGCGACAGGGTTATAGGGGGTAAGCGCAAGATGCTGCAAGCGTTCATACAGTTACGCAGCTTACAGCACGTTTTTGACGAAGCAGAGGGGGTCCTGGAGGAAACTCTGGGAACCCCTATCTGTGTCAGAGGCTGCGGTAAGTGCTGTGAGTGTAATACCCCGCTGGCTTCGATTATCGAGGGCATCAACCTGGTCTCCATCAATATGATGGACCAGGCCAAAATCAAACGCCTGGTACAGACCTGCGAAGGCTGGTTGCTGGAACCGCACGGCAACAAAATTTTTAAAGGTGTTCCCCTGGGATTTCAGTCCGGGCCCATTATGGAAGAGTGGAAACGAACATCCCGCCAGCAGTGCCCGTTAATGCTGGAAAACAAGGATTGCCTGATACACCAGGACAGGCCGCTTTCTTGCCGGGCTTTCGGCGTTTTCCGTGATGCCGTGGATATCTGCCCTCGCAAACTGGGCAAAGGCGAAACGTCCCTAAGCAGAGGGGTTATCAGCTCCCGGGGCGTCAGACCTCTGGTGGACGAATTTTATGAGAGCTGCAAGAAGCGGCAGCCGGTCTGGGCGATCCGCTGTTTTGTGCCCACCGTTATTTTCCGGGCAGCCTCTCCCAAGAAGTTCCAGGAATATATTGCCGAGAATAAGATAGCCAGCGCCAAGCTGATAGGCATGGATATCGATACTTCGCTTATGTGGCAGGCTCAGCTTGACCAGCTGCGCCAGGGCAAGACTCCAGACCAGGTCTTCACTCGGGAGGTTATCGATGGCATCAGTGCTTAGTAAGCTCAAGAATGCATGGAAGAGAGATTGCCACCCGTCTGGCGATAGCCTGATTAACGCTGTCTCTATTGAGCAGGGTGTGGCAAATGCCAAGCGGGCTAATCCCACTGGCTGGAAACCTCCGGAGCCGTCATTAGAGGAGAAACTGCTCTGTCTGGAGAGATGGTACTACTTCGTGAAGCAAAAACAACCCGATCTGGTGCTTGCCGGTGAGGAGCTGCTAAGGCTTGAGCCTTCAGGACTGGGTCCGGAGGAAATGCGGCAGTGGTACTGGGGCCTGCGTCAGGAAGCCGTCCGCCGGATATTGGTAATCACCAACAGTTCTTATACCCGGACCGCCATCCACCAGCAAATGGAAAACGAAGGACTGGCGAACGCCCTCAGCCTGATGGACCCGGGTACCCGGGAGAGTTACGAGGGGGTAATCAAATACCTCAGTGATTAATAACTGAATAGTGGATTACACCCCAAAAGAAAGAAAGAAAAGGAGTGTGAATCATGTCTGAACCTATTATTAGATTTCCCAAACCCCTGGCGATGATTCGCCAAAATGTAGCTATTCATAACGGCTCCTGGACCAAATACCGCCGAGTCACATATCGAGAAAGGCTTAAACCCTTCCAGTGCATCAATCTGGGCGCCATCGCCGTAGGCGGCCAGGCCCAGCGTACACCGATCACATCTCTGGATCTGCCGGTGGAGGAATTCGGACAGGTGCGTTTTATGCCTATGGATGACGGCCAGTTCCGTTTTTATCTGCCCTCCGGCATCGCCCTTAACACTCTGAAAAACTTCCATACCTATCTGGATATGTCCATCTTTGAGATTGATCCCGAGCTGGAGTCAACCGAGCTTTGCTACTGGCAGGACGAACATCCCTCCGTGGAATGCATCAACGGCGGCCTGGCCCTGGCAGCCTCCAGGCTGAAAGCGTTCGGCTGGCGCTATTTTACCACGCCGCTGGATCAGGCAACGATCGATGGCATTACCGCCGGTAACACCCCTTGCAGTGATATCTGGGTCAGCGGTTTGGCCCCTAATCAAGCGAATTAAGAAGGAAGGATGAGAAATGGAAAAGAAAGGTTATAGAATAGCAGGTCCGGTTGTCAATATCCCCGCTGCCCTGGTTGCCAATGCCCTGGCTGTTTTTACTCTGCCGACGGTCTTAAATCCCCCCAACCAGACTAACGCCACGGCGAAATCTTTGATATTGAGAAAAATCCGCTGGCGTAATAATGCGGCAGGAGTGAGCGTGCTTTCTATCGGTACTGGCGTGGGCGCAGCCTATGCTGATCTGATACCTCCAATCCATACCATCAACAGCACGGATGACGGCTGGAGTGAGGCTGAACTGCCGGCCGCGGAGTCCTTTGCCACCATCACCGCCTGGGTAGATGCCCTGGTCGCCGGTGGTAGTTTAGACGTGCAGCTAGAGGCTGACATTGTAGGTTGAAAACAAAGGAGGTGAGCCATGGCTACTGAGAATAACAAAAACTCAGGAGTGGGTTTTGGCGTAACGATAGGCTCCTTAGCCGGTACTGCTCTGGGAGCCTGGTTGGCACGTTCTAAAGCTGTTAGTGCCGCCGACCTCATTCATCTGGATGATGCCGCCATGAGTGCCCTCCTGGCCATTATGGAGTCATGCCGTTCTGTCGATGAGAAGCTGAACTTGCTTCAGCAAATACTGAATGCCCTGGTACCTGGCGGAGCATCCGAGAACCCCGACAGCTTTGATACTTTTGCTATGTTTACCAATGCTACCCCGGCTAACCCGGTGCGTTTCCCGGCTTATCCGGTCCCTTATGACTGCCAGGTTAACATCACAGCCTTTACGACAAACGGCGGACTGATATACATAGCCAAGAGTCCGGAGAAGCTGAGCTTAGCCGGCAGCCGTAAGACACTGGTAGCCGGGCAGGCGACCAACCTGAAAATCAGAAATACGGAAGCAATCTATATGAGCGGCACAGTCGGGGCTACCGATGGGGTAGATTGCATCTTTGAACAGAGGAGTTAGCCATGGCTGAAGGAAGTTCGATTTTCAGTTACCTACCCTATCAGGGACTATGTTTTTTCGGCAAGGTGACCGAGGTGGTTTCGGCTACCTCCTTCCGGGTAGCTATGCTGGCGGGCAAGGGAGACAGCTTTTTTGTTAATTATAATGCCTATGTGGTGCGGGATGCAGGCGGAGCTGGGGCAGCGCCCCAGGGGGAGCAGCAGACAGTCTCTGCTTACGTGTCCGCCTCCGGGTTGTTTACTACTCCGGCCTTCACGGTGGCCCTGGCGGTGGGGGACGAGATATTGATGGTGAATACCCCGGTCATCGGAGGCACTGAAATCACCACTCCCTCTGGCTCTACAACTGCCAACTGGAACGCCGCAGAAGCCGATGTCGTGAGTATTGGAGCCAACGATATCAAATATAAAGTCAAGAGCCTTTTACTGGATATAAATGCGCTGGTGGGCACGGTTACCATCCGCATGTATATGCAAATCAACGGCGTGGAGCGGCAGGTATTTACACAGGATGTCTCCGTCGCACTGGACGGTCCCGGCATCTGGCTGGTAAACGGTGGTGAGATGTGTATTCACGAAGTTTTGAGAGTAACCGTCGAAAGCGATAATGCCGCCGATGACGGAGCGGCTATTGCTTACGATTATATGCTGGAGGAGCTGTAATGGGACTATATATTCCTAGACGCTCGTTGTCCGACGCC
>JAQULX010000263.1 GCA_028718465.1 Dehalococcoidales bacterium
AGAGAGGATCGCCAATATCCGCCAGGCTTTCAGCGTCCGCGAGGGGCTGAATGTATTCAAATTCAAGAACGCCCGGAGGATGGTGGGAAACCCGCCTCTGGCGGCCGGTCCCCTGGCCGGGAAGTCCTACGATGAAGATCTCGTGGCACGCGAGTTTTGTGAGGCAATGGAATGGGATACAGCGAACGGCAAACCCAGCAAAAAGAAGCTGCTTGAACTCGGGATGGAGGATATCGTTAAAGTACTCTATCCCTGAATCCCCTGAAACTGCACTTGATTGTTTGTACAAACAGCCTGGAGGCCAGCCTCCAGGCTGTTTTTTATGATACCGTTACGTGCCTTGCGCATTCAGTCCATTATTCAAATTACCGTAACGATAATTCCCGTAATAGCGTTTGATGATTTCACCGCGAATGAGTGTTTCTACCGCGGTAATACCGTCCGTGGAACGGACCATCTTTTGAATCAACCCGTAGAGGCTCTCATGGTGCTGGGATACCAGACTAACAAAAATATCATAGCTGTTGACCAATTTCATTACTGAGATCACTTCTCCCTGGAGGGAAAGTCTGCGGCAGATATCCTCGATTTTCTCATGCCGGGCCTTTATCAGGACAAAAGCATTCACTCCGTAGCCCAGCTTATTGGGATCGACTATGGCCTGAATCTGAATCAGGCCTTCGTTGACGAGATTGGAAATCCTCCGGGAAACGGCTGAGACGCTGATTCCCAGTTCCCTGGCTAAATAGAGGCTGCTCTGGCGTCCGTTCCTGGACAATTCTTCCATGATCCGCTGGTCGGTCTCATCGATCCGGGACAAAGCCTGTTGTTCGACATCATCCCGCGAAAAGCCGTAAAACCTCTTGACGGTGTCTTTGACAAAGTAAGCCTCTACCTCAAGAATATCACCTGAGGCATTCAATTCGGCCGAGATAAAGTCATGCAACTCATCCCAGGTAGTATAATAGACCGCTATCATAAGGTTAAAGCGCCCAAAAGTGGTCACGATCAGATTGATATTATAGATGTCCTTTAAGCGATCACAGACCTCGTTGACTTTATCAAAAGGCACATTCATGGCAATTACAGCCTGTGCGCGATATCCCAGCTTGTAGGGATTGGGTACAGCATTTATCGTGAAGGTCTTGTTTTTAAATAAAGCTTTTACCCTTCTTGTTACGGTCGGAATGCTGATATCTGATTTGCGTGATAGTTCGGCATAGCTGAGGCGGCCATCCACTTCCAGAGCCGAGAGCAGTTTCACATCGTTTTTCGTAAGCATATCGACTGTTTACCTCGATATTTCAATTTCTATTATTATAACCTTTTCTCCGGTCCTGCCGACAATATTGCCGTAATATAATCAAATATAATAATTATTTTAGCTGTTAAATTTTATTAGTATTGACATATAATGCATTTTATGGTAATTATTTAAATTATTCCAGTACTATTTTGATATGTACAGCTTTTCTTCCCTCAGAAGAGAGATCGTATAAGGTTGCTGTATTTTAATTTTAACAATACCGGGAGAGAATGCAATGACAGCGAAACATTCTACAAATAAATTTGACGGAAATACTACTCCGGACGGAAAAACTTATACTGCTGTCGGGGCAGACAGAACCACCATCAAGGGGATGGCGCTGGGCGGACATGGCGCGATGCCAGCCTGCATCGATACACAGAACGGCCGGCTTTTAAGGATCCGGCCTCTTCACTTCGACTGGAAATACGATCGGGAAAAACTTAACCCCTGGAAGATGGAAGCCCGCGGCAAAGCCTGGGAACCCACCTGGAAAGTCGGACTGGCCCCTTTCAGCCTGGCTTACAAAAAGCGTGTCTACTCTCCCAACCGGATCAAATATCCTTTGAAAAGAGTGGACTGGGATCCTAACGGAGAAAGGAACCCCCAGAATAGAGGCAAGAGCAAGTATAAAAGGATCTCCTGGGACGAAGCCCTGGATATCGTCGCTTCGGAAATCAGAAGGGTTATTGCCCGATACGGGCCATTTGGCATCCTGGCCCAGGGCGACGGTCATGCCGAGTCCAAGATCGTGCATGCCGCTCACGGCTGCCAGTTTGAACTGATGAAGCTCCTGGGGGGCTGCACTCTTCAGGTAAGAAACCCGGATAGCTGGGAGGGGTGGTACTGGGGCGCCAAGCATGTCTGGGGGCTGGCAGGGAATGTAGGCATGTACTTTCCCCTGACCAACCTGGTAAAGGACATTTGCGAGCATTCCGAAATGCTGTTGATGTGGGGCGCGGATACCGAGACTACCTGCTGGGCTTACACCTCGGGCCTGTCCAGCCTGATGTGCTATTTCTGGTCGGAGCTGGACATCAAGCAGGTCTATATCTGCCCGGACCTGAACTACGGGGCAGCAGTCCATGCTGATAAATGGATACCGGTATTACCCAATACCGATGCCGCCCTCCAGCTGGCTATCATCTATACCTGGATCACCGAAGGGACCTATGATAAGGAATACGTCAAGACCCATACCGTCGGCTTTGACAAGGTAGCCGACTATGTACTGGGGAAAGAAGACGGCATAGCCAAGACCCCGGAGTGGGCCTCCGTCAAATGCGGGGTACCTGAATGGACCATCAAAGCCCTGGCACGCGAATGGGCGAAAAAGAGGACTTCCACCGAGCATTCCTGCGGCGGCGGTTTCATTCGCAGCGCCTATTCCAGTGAGCCCGCCCGCCTGGAAGCCATTATGTTAGGCATGCAGGGATTGGGTAAACCAGGAGTCCATATGCATACCTGGCAAGCCGGGCTACCCCGTCCAGCCGCCAGCATGCACAAACTGCTGGAGGCCAACAAGATGAACATCGCTACACGGGGCAATATGTGGCATGTCTTCCCGCCTCCGGCCCAGTGCATTCCCAAGACCCTGATTCAAAAAGCTATCCTGAGTGACAAGCCGATTAGCTGGTACGGCAGTCCCGCTATCTGGGTGCCTACCGAAGACCAGTTTAAAAAGTATACCTACCCTATTCCGAAAGAAGAGGGCGGGGCCCGGATTCATATGATCTGGAGCGATACCCCTTGCCGCACCACCTGCTGGAACGGTGGAAATGAGACCATCGAAGCCTTCCGCAGCCCTGAGATCGAGACCATCATCGTCCAGCACCCCTGGCTGGAGAACGATACCCTGCTGGCCGATATTATTCTGCCGGTGAGTACCAAGTTCGAGCAAGAGGACTTCGGAATCGACCGCGACGCCCAGTATTCCTGCGTCTACTTCGAGGATAAAAGCATTGAGCCTATCGGCGAGGCCAAAACCGATTATGAAATAGTCTGCGAGGTCGCCAAAAAGCTAGGCCTGTACGAAAAGTACACGCAGGGCAGGTCCGTCCAGGACTGGATCAAGGTTGCCCAGGAGAATTCCATGTCTCCCAACCTGGTCAGCTACGAAGATCTAAGGAAAATGGACTATTTCCCGCTGCCTGCGGCTCCGGACTGGAAGGAAGACATTCCGGGCCAGAGGAAGTTCGCCGAAGACCCCGAAAGAAATCCCCTGGAAACACCCTCCGGAAAGCTGGAATTTTATTCCGAGAGACTGGCCAAATATTTTCCCGATGATATGGAGAGGCCGCCGGTACCCCACTGGGTAGAGAAGAGTGAGACCCACGATGAAAGGCTGTCCAGTAAAAGGGCCCGCAAGTTTCCTCTAATCATGGTCTCCAACCACGGCCGCTGGCGTCATCATGCCCAGGGAGATGATATCTCCTGGACCCGGGAAGCCCCGACCGCCAAAATAAAAGGACCGGACGGCTACCTGTATGAGCCGGTCTGGTTAAATCCCCTCGAGGCCAATAAACGGGGGATAAAAAACGGCGATATCGTGAAGGTATTTAACGAAAGAGGGGCCGTTCTCGGCGGGGCCTATGTTACCGAGAGGCTTATGGCCAGGACAGCTTATGCAGACCACGGAGCCAGATGCGACTGGATCATTCCCGGCAAGCTGGACCGCGGCGGAGCAATCAATCTCATTTGCCCTTCCGGGGTGATCTCTAAAAACTGCGCCGGCGAAGTGACCAGCAGCTACCTGGTAGAGGTGGAAAAGGTGACCGCAGAGCAGATGGAAGAATGGCGAAGACACTACCCCGAAGCCTTTGAGAGGGACTATGACCCGGCATCCGGCCTGCGTTTTGACGCCTGGGTGGAAGAATAGTAAACAGCCGCGCCCGGGCGCGGCTGTTCAGGTTATTTCTGGAAAAATTCAGGGGTGTCATGTTCCCCTGAATTCAGGTTTATTCATCTTTTCCGGGAACAGTCCAACTGGCCATCCTTTTCAGTCGAGCCCAGTCCTGATTGACTTTGGTCTGGATGTGGGCCAAATCGGCTTCCGAAAGATGGCGGAAACGTCCCTGGGTCTTGGTGTATTCGGTAATCAGCTTAAGAGTGCTGGGGGCATAGTTAATGGTGTATTTACCGTTCTCCACCTCATACAGGGGGAACATACCGGTCTGAACTGCCAGCCGTCCAACTTCAATAGCATTATCAGTCGGGCAGCGCCATCCGGTGGGACATGGAGATAGAATCTGTATGTAGGCCGGGCCTTTTACTTCCAAACCCTTCTTCACTTTATTCATCAGGTCGCGATAATAGGCGGGACAGGCCGTAGCTACATAGGGAATATCATGAGCGGCCATTATCGCCGGTAAATTCTTTTTCCAGGAGAACTGCCCAATACTTTTTTTCCCGGCCGGCGATGTAGTAGTAGTTGCACCGTATGGAGTGGCCGAGGAGCGCTGGATTCCGGTATTCATATAGGCCTCGTTGTCAAAGCAGATATAGAGGAAATTATGGCCTCTCTCCAGGGCGCCGGACAGCGCCTGGAGTCCGATATCGCTGGTGCCGCCGTCTCCGGCCATCGCCACCACCTTGGTATCTGACGCATCCCGGATCCCCTTGCGGGTCATGGCCTTTAAGCCGGCTTCGATGCCGGAGGCTACTGCTGCAGTATTCTCAAATAAGGTGTGGATCCACGGCACAGTCCAGGACGTGTTCGGTAGCTGGCTGGAAACAATTTCCATGCACCCGGTGGCATTAACAATG
>JAQULX010000264.1 GCA_028718465.1 Dehalococcoidales bacterium
ATTCTGGACGTCGGCGCATTCCAGACCGGCGGGCTTGGTACCATTTCCTTTGATACGTTTACTGATGGATTTACATGTCCTCCTTTTAAGACCGGGGAGAATTTCCGGGAACACCACTGGTGGGAGTTATTCTGGAAGAGGCGGACGAGGTCTTCTTCTCTCAATATTCTTGACGACAAGATGCGTGTTGCGGGGTCGGTACCTCTGCATACCAAGGTTTCAGAAATTGTGGAAGAATTCGGGGTGGATGATTTCAGGGTAGCTATAAGAGAGATACTCGAGATGGAGAGGAGGGTACTGATACAGAGGATCAAAACTCAGTCAGTCCCCGGCACATACCAGTATCGCTACTTCTGGCCGGTTAGATACAAGGGGATTGCGGGCAAACTCTTTTCCGACTCTGACAAGGATTGGGTACTTAACGTACCGACTGACCTGACGATACGTCCCGATGGTACTATGTATGTTGATCTGGAGGGGCTGACAAGCGAACAAAACTTCTATGCGAACTCCTACGAGGGGGCTGTGCGTATGGTAAGTTCGCTGGGCCAGTGGACGATGTTTGCCCATACCCCGAACATAAACACAGCCCTGCAATATATTTCGGACTGGCACATACCACCGGGCAGCCTGTGCAATCCGCAGAATCCCTACTCGGCAGCGAGTCTAACCATGGGCCCGTCCAAGTTTAATTTTATGTTCAGGGAAGTTTACAGCCGCGCATTCTTTGCCAGAGGCTTCCTGGAGGAATGTTATCCGGGAGGTTCTTCAGGGTCCATTTTCGGGCAGACTGGTATTTTCACTGACGGTACCCGATGGGGCGCCGGTGATTGGAGCATGGTAGGTGCTGAGGCTACTGCCGGGTTACCCTTCAAGGACGGAGAGGTAACCTCGTACTCAGGGCCGAACCCGCAGTGTGATTCGGGTGAGGTTGAACTGGCTGAATTCATGGCGCCGACCAATTTGACCTTTGGCAAAAGGCTTGTCCCGAATTTCTGTGGACACGGTAAATTCAGGAGCGGATTGGGTACGGGAATGTGCTTTATGGTTCAAGAACCCGGGCAAAATCTAAATGTAAACATTTTCCTTGCCACTCACGGGGCGGGGCACCTCAGTACGGGAATGTCCGGCGGTTACCTGACACCGGAAGGCGTGGTCCTGATTGTGCGTGGTACTAATATGAGAGAGATCCTGGAAAAGGGTGGTAAGTACCCCAGGGACATGATTGAGATAAGGAAATGGATAAAGGAAGGCAAGCTAAAGGCTGAGAGTGAGCAACTTTATACCTATTCAACACCCAATATCGAGCTGAAAGACGGCGACCTGTTTACGATGATCGCTGGCTCCAAGGGTGGTTGGGGGGATCCTCTGGAGAGAGAATTCAGAAGGTTGGAAAAAGACGCGCATTATGGGTGGCTCACGCCTGAAGCAATAAAGAGCGTTTACGGAACGTTAATTGATGAGAAAGGCAAGGTGAAAGCTGCTGAGAGCACGGAGTTGCGGCAGCAGATGCGAGACAGACGCAGGGAGAGATCAGTTCCTGCCAAGGTTTGGTGGCAGGAAGAGAGGAAAAAGGTACTGAATAAAGAATTCTCTTCTGAGGAAGTTCGTTTTATGTTTGCCGATTGCATGAAATATAAAAAATTCGATAAACAATTCAGACAGTATCATCAGTTGCCTGAGGATTATCAATTATAAAAGAGGGTGGAAGTATGGAAAATATAGCTACAAAAGAAAATATAAAGCAACTAGTTGAGGGTAAACTACCCTGGGATGAAGTGAAGAAATTACTTCGTCTGTCGCCCAAAGATGCAGATCGATTTTCGAATTACCTGGAGGTGTTGCAAGAGAAGGTCCCCTGGAAAGATAAAATATTGCTGCGGCTCACGGATCACCTCTATATTGTGGCCAAAGAGGGTGGGGGACGGATGGTTAAATGCTCTTGCGGTCAGGAATTCAGTGATTACCGGATAAACTGGAAACTGAGTTGCAATATCTATGTCAGAAGAACCCAGGAGGAAATGGCAGAAGTAATCCCGTTGGTTGAGTCTGTGTATGATCCTACTGTGGTGGAGTTAAGAGAATATTATTGTCCGGGATGTATGGTACTGCTTTCTGTGGAAGTTGTGCCGAGGGGGTATCCACCGGTGTTCGATTTGCTGCCTGATTTAGATACCCTGTACAGGGAGTGGCTGGGTGAACCGCTGCCGGATGAACAGCCGGACTGGTTCCAGGACAGGAGCTCAGATCTAACTGCACAGTGGGCAAAGGAGTGATAACATGACAAATGATACAGAAGATAGATACTTATGGGCTCAGGATGCTGGCGGCTCAATGACTGATACCTTGCTTGTAGATAAGGATGGAAGGTTTTCGGCAGGGAAGTGCTTAACCAATAACGCGGATGAAGCTGTCAGCTATGTCGGCTCTATAACAGATGCAGCCTCACGCTGGGATATGACCGCTGAGGATATTTTCAAGGGAACGCGTGCCTCTATTTATGCCGGCACAACAATGGTCAATATCCTGGTCACCCGGGAAGGGAGCAAGGTGGGGTTGCTGGTGACGAGGGGCTTCGCGGATATGCCTGTTATGGAGAGAGGCTACACCTGGATAGGTCAAGCCTACGAGGATGTGCTGCATCAGCAATTACATGAGCACACACCCTGGTTGGTACAGCCGGAGAATGTGAAAGAGGTCACAGAGCGAATCCTGGGTGGCAGCTACTACGCTGATCATCACATAAAGCCGGGGACTGTCATCATCCCTCTGCTGGAAGAGGACGTAGTACAGGGTGTTAACGAGCTTCTGGATGACGGATGCGAGGTGTTAGGAATTCTGACATTGTCATCCTATGTGAACCCGGTTCATGAAAAGCGGATAGCTGAGATTGCGCGGGAGATAGTAAAGGAAAGAGGGGTTGATGTCCGTGTAGTCGCTTCTCACGAAATATGTTCCTTACCCAATGAAAATGAAAGATTAAAGACCGTTTTATTACAGTGCTACATGGCTGAAGTTGCCAGGAACCGGTTATTTGGTGTGGAGGCAGTGGCCAAGGAAAAGGGTTATAAGCACGAATTGCTGACTCTGCTGTCTTATGGCGCCATTGCTAATATTCGCTATCCGAAGCTTGTTGAGGGCGCTGTTTCAGGCCCTGTAGGCGGTGTGCTTGGCGCAAAGTTCCTCTCCAAATATCTGGGGCCTAATGTTGTTTGCTGGGATTTGGGCTGCACTACCTGTGACGTCGGGCTTATTACCGGGGGGCTGTACGCAATCGATAAAGAACCCTTTTTCGCTAATCACCGGCTGAGAATGCCTATGGTCTCCATAGACTCCATTGGAGCCGGAACCAGCCATGTGGTCCATGCTGATGCGGAGACCAAGAAGATCAACATAGGGCCTGAAAGCGTGAGAGCCGCGCTGGGTACCTGCTGGCAGGCCTCGAAGGTCACTATTGGAGACATTGACATCGCTCTGAAGATGATAAATCCTGATTACTACCTCGGTGGCACTGTAGAGATCAGCAGGGAAAGAGCATTAAAAGAGCTGGAAGAGCAGATAGCCAAGCCGTTGGGTCAGGAATTGTATCAGGTGTCGAGCAAGATCCTGGATTTGCTGCATGGAAAGGTTGTTGACCATATCAATGGCATACTAATGGCAAAAGGTCTCGAGCCGTCTGATTTCACCCTGCTGGTCTATGGGGCTGCCGGGCCACTGCATTTATGGGGAGTAGAGCGTTCTATCAAGTTTGGTAAAGTGCTTATAGTACCCTGGTCAGCAGTGTTTTCCGCTTTTGGTGTAGCCAGCGCCGACTATTTCCATCGCTATGACAGATCGGTTAACCTGTACTTTACTCCAAAGATGACGGAGGAAGAAAAGCTCGCGCAGGGTAATGTTATTAACCAGGCGTTCCGGGAGATGGAACAACAAGGCTATGATGAACTTATAGCTGAAAAATTCACGAAAGACCAGGTGAGCTTTAAATACGGTATGTCCGCTAGATATGTAGGGCAGATATTTTCATGGGAGGTTCCGCTGGCGACAGGGGAGGTAAAGAGTCTGGCAGATGTGGACACAGTCATTGACAGTTTCGAGAAGGCCTATTCTGCGATATACCCTGCGGCGGCACGCTACCCGGAGATAGGTTACCAGGTAACGGATCTCTACGTTGAGGCGGTAGGCGAGACAGTGAAGCCGGTTATACAGACATACCCGCTTCAGGGCAAGACGCCTCCGAAGGAGGCTTATAAGGGACAGAGAGAAGCCTACATGGATGGGAAGTGGCAAAAATTTGACTTGTGGGAGATGGAGTTGCTAGACGCCGGAAACGTAATTGAAGGTCCGGCCATTGTCGAACATCCAATGACTACCCTTCTTATACCATCAACAAACTATGTGGAGTTAGATGAGCGTAAGTTTATCTGGTATAAAAGGAAGGAATAGCTGATCAATCTTTTGCTTGAAAGAGTAAGGCTTAACAAACTGGAGCAAACATAATCCGGCCTTGCTTGGTATAAAGAAAAGATAATAGCTGGTATTCTGAAGCGACCGGGGTAGGCTAGTTTGAAGATGGTTGCATTCGGGATGTAGAAAAGGAACTCGGCTGTTGGGATGCGCTAGATGCAAAATCCCATCGCCGGGTTCCTTGTATGTACCTGGGAGAAAGTCTTGAGGGAGGGGGTTACCCCTTCAAATACTAGCCCTTTACGTCAGCTATATCTTTACGGTAATGGCATCCCTCAAAGTGTATTCGTGGTAGATTCTGGTAAACCTTTTGTCTTGCCTCGGTGATGTCTTTGCCGGTAGCTACCACAGTGAGAACTCTCCCTCCGCTGGTAAGTATCTGCCCCGGCCTTGATCCTGTCCTGGTGCCGGCATGAAATACCTGGATGTCATCATCCAGGTCACCCAGTCCGGTGATGGGAAAACCTGTTTTATAGCTGCCGGGATATCCGCCGGATGCCATTACCACTCCGACACAGGCATCCTCACTCCATTCTATATTTATCCGGTCAAGTCTGTTCTCAATCACTGCCAGCATGATGTCTA
>JAQULX010000265.1 GCA_028718465.1 Dehalococcoidales bacterium
TTACCAGATTATTAATTGCATATAGAACAGGCTGAGAAACACCCATTAGTTCTGCTTTTAATAGTCTTACTCTGAAATGTTTCCACAAAACCTTTAGAATTTCAGGTAATTCAGGCCAAACAAAACCCTGATGCAGGGATAGCATGAGCCTCCCCCGTCTCCACCATGAACACGGACGAGTTCCTTGGCTCATTATTCGAGGACTTGTTTTGAATAATATGAATTCCAGACCTCTCATGGGGTCAAGTTCAAGCGTATTCAGTAATGCGGCTCCATCTTCTATAGAGTTTTAAAGTACTTCAGGCCTCTTTTTCTGCCATTTATAATCCCCATTTAATAGAAACATCTTCGTTCTACGCATTTCAAACGAAGCTAAATTTGTACTCTTGACGGTTAAACTCTGTTCAATTGACCGACTTAGTTGAACTCCAGGTTGAAGGTCTTCCGGTTTTAGTGTTGAGCGTGCATCTAAGGAAGTCAAACCCGGCTTTGAATATTTGGTGGGAGCCAAGGAAGCATTTGATGTAGCCCTGGAGAAAAAACAGTGGGAAGAACTGACTAAAACCAGTACCCCTCTTAACTGGGGGCTGGTAATTGGGGTTATCATAGCAGTGATAGCTGCGGTAGCTGTTATTTTGTTGTTTGTATTTAAAAAGAAGAAGTTAAATCAGGCAAATTAGATGATTGTCAATATGAAATTTATTTTTGACTTAAGTCTGAGGAGGAATTGTTTACGGACATCGGTCTCTGCAATCGCCGCTGCTTTATCACTGATCTTGCCAGATATACCCCACGCTGATATTGATAACTTTGGCTAAGGATGAAGTAAGTAGAATATTATGAAAAAGAAACAGGCAGCCATTACACTGCCTGTTTCTAATTCAATGCGGGAACGTGCAAAATTTTAAGGCTGAAAGGGTGGAGGGTCCTGAACCTGTACTTGATTAACTGCGCCCTCACCTTTTTCTCCACGAACCTGATCGCCGCCAGCAAATACGGGAGAAACCACAGAAATTGACAGGGCAAACACAACCAGTAAGGCTAACAATAGTTTCTTCATTTATCACTCCTGTTTAATAATTTCCTGCCACGCCATTATAATAATTTCAGGTAATTCATTTCAATAGGAAAATTATCCAGGGGAAAACCATCACGTTCTTATATCAAAATAGAACGTTTTAACCTAAGCAGCGATTAACAATTAGAAACCACTTCCACCAGGAACACTATCGCCAGAGTTTGGAGCAGGCCCTACCAGTCTAGACCCTGATCCGACATCGCCATTAGGTCCATTAGGTGCTTGGAGAGAACTTCCATCAGAAACACCATCACCAGCATCGGGATTAGGTCCCAGAGGTCCGGAGTTGGCAGAAACTGTACCCGCAATGGTGACGGCCAGGATGGCAACTACTACCATAGTTAAACCTAAAACTCGTAGCATTTTCCTCATAAAACTGACTCCTTTTTAAATATTCTTAACAATGTATAACGAAAGAAAAGGAAGATTGTTACAAATTATCCATAAGCCGTTATCCCTCATTTCCATTAAAGATTGAGACATATAGCTCCCAAAAGGCAGTCAATTTTGGGGTATTGTTCAGAAGCTAAGCTGAGGTGTAGAATAAACATAATCAAAAGGATCTCCTTTTGAAATATACTCCTTGAGATAGATCTCCCTTATTTATCTCACGAAATTCTTACAACTGCATTTTGTCTAGAACCTATCCAGAAAGTCGGTGGTTAGGGTAATATGGGAAGGGGGAGGTGGTGGGAATGGCTACAGCAACACCGACTGAATTAACCGATAAGCAATGGGAATTAATCGCACCTTTACTACCTAAAAGAGCTTGGACAGGCAGGCCGAGAGGCGAAGACCGGAAAACCATTAACGGTATTTATGGATTCTCAGGACAGGGGCCAGGTGGGCAGATATGCCCATCAAGTATGGTGCTCCCTCTACGGCTCATGTGATAATGCAGACCTGGCAAAGAGAAGGGGGTTGGGAAAGTATCTGGAGGACCTTGCTCTCCAACCTGAATGAAAAGGGATAACTAGACTGGGGAAAAGCTCAATGGGTCTGCTTTATCTCGCAGTCGCTTTAATTTGTATTAGAAAATTGGTTTCTAGATAGGTTCTAAGAATAAGTAGACTCTCATGGAAATCATTAAATGGTTCTTACCAGCTCAGTTCAAGCCTATCACTACTTTGTCGGCATACTTGGAGGAGGCGCCTTAGTCGGGTAAAGTAGCTGAGTTAACTCTCTGCCATCTTGAGTGGTAAATTTAACTGTTATAGTAGTCTGATTAACGAGACTAATTATTTCTATTTTTGATAGATCGCCGGAGTTATAATCCCAGGCAATATTATAGGTTTCACTCTCATCCGGGGCAAAGTCTATGTGGGCCGGGTTCTCAGGTTTGCCTTCTATTATCTCTGGCTTTTGTTCCGCGTTGGTGGCTATGGCGCTAAGTACAACCTGTATATTATTCACTGTCTCCGAGCTCTGGTTTTGGATGGTGACTTTATAGGTGACCCGCTGATGGGTGTAATCATCGTAACCTGGCTGAGCACCGATGCTGGATTCGATCTGGGAAATAAAAACCGGTTGTGTTGAATCGGATGTAATACTACCTGCTATTTGCCAGCCTGGAAGCAGATCGCCCCGGGTATCCACTGGAGGCTCAATAATAACCGGTTGATTAAAGTCGTAATATTTAAAAGTCGTGCTTGATGCCTGCACCTGTCCATCGGGACCCGGTATCTGTTGAGACTTCTTCATCTGACGAAGTATGTTGTCATTCTTACATATCCAGAGCTCGATTTCGATATTAATATCATTCATCGGCGCCAAATTGGCATCGATTTCCTCGTCTGTTGGCCGGTCCGCCTGCATACGATCACGCGATTCCTGCAAGGAACGTTTGGTTTCGGCAATTTGTTTTTCCATATCTATCCGGCCTTTGTAATGCAGGCATTCAGTACCATCTATCTTCTCATCCGGCAGCTTCTGGGTATCAGTGAGCGAGTTCATCAATCCAAACGTCGTGTTTTTATCTAGAAAAGAGGAAAATCCTGCTACAGTGGCTTTAATCATGTTCTTCGACATGCTGGTGTTTTTAACATACTGCTTGTCTCCGACAATAATGAATTCTTCGATCTTCTCTCCTTCAATCATGCGAACATGGTAACCATCCGGAGAAGAATATTCAGCTTCGAGGCGGGCTTCCTGATCGGGCGTAGGAGAAACAGAAATGCTAAAGCGATAGGATTGCACACTCGATGTTGCTGCATATGCCTTAGCCATAATGGTCTGCGTACCAGGGATGGAACTCCATGGCTGCAATATAGCAATTGCTATCAGGATAGCTGCAATCGGAACAGCCGCCAGTACCGGGCGTAACCATTTACGAACTGGTTTCATGTCATGCTCCCCTTTTATTTTTGACATTGTGGCACCTCTTAAATCTGCCTTAGCAGGTATCTCCCTAAGAGATCCGACCTTCCGGTTTACATCCCGGTAGTTTTCCAGCGTTGCCCGGCAATCAGCACACCCAGCCAGGTGTTCCTCGATAAACTCTTTTTGAGTACGGGAAAGTTCATCATCTGCATAAGCTGACAGAAGCGCTTTCAAATCCCTGCATTTCATCAAGCCTCACCTCCTCGATACAACCTCTTAAATGCCTCTTTGCCCCTGGCAACCCTCATCCTTACGGCATCCTCTGAAATTCCCAGGGTTTCGGCAATCTCCCGGTATTTGAAGCCTTCCACCAGGCTCAGCACCAGGCACGACCTTTGTTATTCAGGAATCTGGCTTAAAGCTTCCTGTATTGCCAGGGTCTCATCTGCTTCACCAGCACAATCTCCAGCCGGTATTTCCGTCTCCTTTTTTAAACCGGAAAAGGAAATGAAGGATATCAGACGATTGCGGCGGTGGTGTTGATAGGCATTGTTGGTAGCAATCCGGTAGAGCCAGGCTTTGAACGAAAGGTCAGCATTAGTTTTAAGAATGCCCTTATAGGCATTGATGAAGGTGTCCTGGGCGAGGTCTCTCGCCAGTTCGTAGTCTCCGGTCAGACGGTAAATATAGCGGTGAACCGGAGCCTGATACTGCTCGATGATTTCCGCAAAAGCGTCGGTATTGCCTGCTCTTACCAGAGCTATGACTGAGGCTTCTTCCAAAATTAGCGTTCCTTCCATACCTTCTATATATTGAAATGCACGAGGAGGTCAAAACCGAACAATTTCTTTCTGCCTATAATAAGGTAAATATACTATACTAATAACAAATATATTGTCACTTTATAGCAATAGGTAAACATATTCAAGAAATATGGAACGGTTTATTTACTTTAATTTTCTACCCCTCCGGGATTACCCACATATTAGCTATTTCTTGATAGGACATAATTTGACTTGTTGTTGCACAATGATACTGAATATACGTTTTTTTGAACGTGTTTTGCAGTACCTTTAAAAATTCCAGCTTGGGGCAATCCGCACCTGGCGGAAAGCTGACAGAGGACTGGCAACAAGCCGATTAGGTTAGACCTACCTATATATATCCGGTCTGCTGAAAAGCGCAATCCTGTTGGATATAGAGAATGTAGTCTTAAGCTGGATAGTACACAGCCACGATAAACAGGGCAAACGTTTTATAAATTATTCAAGATCAGTATTGGTTGACCAGTTTGCTAATAAATTAAACTAGAGCTTAGTTTGCCAGATATAAAAATTAGAATATCATACTAAATGGCTTAGAAGAGGTAACCCTCTTTTTACTTCCACACCGAATTTTGAAAGTAGAATTTGGGAAGAATAGGTTAATCTTCAGGGATTTTGCGTTTTTTTTGCGGCCTATCTTTAATGTGTTGATTTTTTCATTGGCTGGAGCCTCTGTAAAGTAAATCAAAATTGAAGTCAGGAGCATTACTGCGGTGAGTACAAGGAGCATCCACTGGAGGCCGTTGAGTTTTTCCCCTGTAATTTAGAGAAGAGCATCGAAGAATAAGCCTTAACAACATGGATAAGGCTGGCGACATCCACG
>JAQULX010000266.1:0-4336 GCA_028718465.1 Dehalococcoidales bacterium
ATCAATCGCTACCTGGGGTATGGTCTTGAATGTTACCCTGGGCATTTTCCAACTCCACAATCCGTTTCTCGAGTCGCTCAATATCTACTGTACTTGAGATCTTTAATTCATCGAATATCCTCTGAACCTGATCCCGAAGTTTAGTATTAATCTCTTGATGATGCTCTTCTCCTTTTTGAATAAGTTCCCTTATTAGATCCTTAGACTCACTTACGGAAAGCTCTCCTTTTTTTACAAGCTCATCGATGACCTTTTCGATTTGCTCCTTACTAACAACTGCAAACCCCAGGCCCAAAGCCAAACCTCTTTTGATTAGATCTTTCAAGCAAGCACTCCCCTTTAAACTTAATTCAGGTAGGTCATTCGCATGCACTCTTAAAATCAGCCCTTTGAAAATCCTTTTCATTGAGTACAGTAAAATCCTTCGCTAATTATTATTTGCATACTTTTATAAAAAGATTCGAT
Organism: Dehalococcoidales bacterium; assembly: GCA_028718465.1. The sequence continues at coordinate 466 of JAQULX010000266.1, forward strand.
GCACAATCAAAATTACGATAATCACTTGGTTTAAAATTAACTAATCTTTAAACTCATTATGTTTTTTTATTTCATAAACACAAGTCGATCATTCTACTTTAGATGTACCACTTTCATTAAGTGACATAAATATGAGTATTTCGTTTTGGTAGAGCACACTTCTCGGTAAAAGAGAGCAGGTGTCTCGATAAAATTGAGCAGCATTCACGAAGTACTGAGCAATAAATCTCTATATCCCCTCGATTATCGACCCTATAATGAATATATGCACAATTCTTGTGTAAATATCTTTATGGAGGTCGATAATTGTGGTAAATTATCGAGAAATCATCAGGCTCAAATGCCTGAACCACAGCAAGAGTGAAATCGCGACCAGTCTCCACTGTTCAAGAAACACGGTTACTGAAGTCTGCGACCTTGCTGGACAAAAGGGACTGCTGGTATGGCCTTTGTCAGACGAGTTAACCGATGCGGAAATCAGGAAGATTCTGTATCCCGGAAGGGTTACAGAGTCGGGTCGTAAGATGCCGGACTATGCTTATATCCACAAGGAGTTAGCGAAAACTGGTGTTACACTTACATTGCTGTGGAGCGAGTATTGTGAGAAATGCGAAGTCGAAAAGGCTATCCCCTATCAATACACCCAGTTTTGCGATTACTACAAAGCGTTCGTATATAAGACCAAAGCGACCATGCGGATCAAACGCAAACCGGGTGAACTACTGGAAGTAGATTGGGCCGGAAACACCCTTACTGTTACAGACTCGATTACAGGAGAAGATATTAAGGCCTATGTCTTTGTTGCGACGCTGCCATGTAGCCTCTACAGTTATGCAGAAGCATTTCCGTTAATGGTTTCTGAGAATTGGATCACAGCGCACATTCATGCCTACCAGTTTTTTGGGGGTGCAACAAGAATTCTTGTACCCGATAATCTTAAAACTGGTGTCATCAGCCATTCACGTAGCGAAGTTGTCCTAAACCGCATTTACCAGGAAATGGCCGAACATTATGGGACAGCAGTTATCCCTGCTAGACCGCTTTCACCGAAAGACAAACCGAATGCGGAAGGCACTGTAAATGTCATATCCACTTGGATCATTGCCGCACTTCGCAACAGAAAATTCTTTTCCTTTAGCGAACTGAACAGTGCAATTAAGGAAAAGCTAGCAGAATTCAATGCAAGACCCTTTCAGAAAAAGAACGGAAGCCGGCTTTCAGCGTTCGAAGATGAGGAAAAATCCTACCTCCTGCCATTACCTGCTTCCACGTATGAGATTGCCGTCTGGGCAACTGCAACCATACAGCCCGATTATCTCATAACCGTGGATAAAATCAAGTATTCGGTCCCTTATGAATTTATTGGCAAGGAAGTAGACATCCGCTACACAGGCAAGGCCATAGAGGTGTTTTTTCATAACAATCGGATTGCCTCACATGTCCGGCGATTTGGGGTCTGTGATCCAGTTGTATTGCCGGAACACATGCCCGAAAACCACAAACAGTATCTTACCTATACAACGACAAACTTTCTTGAATGGGCGGCTGGTGTAGGTCGTTCGACCGAGACGGTCATGAAAGTTATATTGAATGCCAATAAAGTTGAGAAACAGTCCTATCCGTCATGCAAGACACTGATGAAGCTGGCGGACAGATATTCCATCGAACGTATAGATGACGCCTGTAGTAGGGCGCTTTCTTACACCCCAAACCCGAGTCTAAAAAATATCCAAATGATTCTAAAGACAGGCCAGGACCGGGTAAAGCCGGATAAGTCTGACCCATTTTCTAAGCCAAGCGGACACTATGGTTTCACAAGAGGTGCAGCATACTTTGGTGGGGGTGAATCCAATGATTAACCAACCTACCATCGACAAACTGCACGCGATGCGGCTTAGCGCTATGGCAGATGCCTTTAGGGCACAGGATGGTGACCCTTCCTATGAGGCACTGTCGTTTAACGACCGTTTTGGGATGCTCGTGGATTCTGAATACCAGAAACGCCGCACAAGCAAGTTGCAAAAGTCTATTAAGATGGCCACCTTTCGTTATCCGGATGCATGTGTTGAGAACATCGAGTACCATGCTGATCGACAACTGGACAAATCTCAGATTCTTCAGCTTTCAACCTGTCGCTATATTCGAGATGGCCACCATATCATACTTGAAGGGGCTTCGGGTAATGGCAAAACCTATGTTGCCTGTGCGCTTGGCATTGCCGCCTGTAGAAACTTCCTAAACGTTCGGTATATTCGACTCCCTGAGTTATTGAATGATTTAGTCATCGCTAAGGGAGAAGGAACCTACAAGAAATTAATTAAAGCATACCAAAAAGTAGATCTCTTGATTCTTGATGAGTGGCTTCTTAAGCCACTTTCCACAGACCAGGCAATGGAACTGTTCGAAATTGTGGAAGCGCGAACCAGAGGGGGGGCCATGATTTTCTGTACACAGTTTGGTCCACGTGGTTGGTATGATCGTATCGGCACTGCCGAAGATGGAACCGTATCGGAAGCCATAATTGATCGCATTAAGCATAATTCCTTTGAAATATTAATCGATGGTAAAGTATCCATGCGAGAGCGACACGGACTAAAATCCAGTAAGTCGGGAGGTACCGACTTATGAAAAAGAAGAATTACAAAGAACGTAATGAAGAATTGCATGATCTTTTCGAAAAGCTTTTATCTGACCATAGGCTAGTTTTAGAAAGCATTGGCGAACTGCGAGCAGAAAATGAAATTCTCAAAAACATTCTGTACAAACATGGTATTGAAATTCCCACCAAATATGTTGATTTCTAAGCGAAGTTAACATCGTCTAATCTTGATTTATGGAGAAGACTCCATTCACAAAAGCAAGAAATACGGCAAGAAAAAGATCTTCCTTCGGCAAGCTCCCCAAGCCTTGGCTCCGCCAAGCTTGGGGAGACCTTGCTACCAATTTATTTGAGTCATTCTCTAGGGTATGGCTTTGTTGCCGGAATGCTGGCTCTATTTTTCCGGTTACGTGGCTCAATGCAATCCGGAACAATGCTCTCATAATCGTGACAGGTGCTCAATTTGACCGTGACTGGTGCTCTGATTCAGCGTGATGCTTGCTCTACCGAACCGAAATATTCAATTCTTTTTGATACCGGTGAAATTAAAGATCATCCTTTCTAGGCATGCTCTACTTGTCTCACATCTCGCATGCTTAATTTCGAGTTGTCCTACTTTAGACAGACTTCACCCTTGTATTCATAATAACACTGACAGTGAGGACATACCATTGGGTCTTTTCCCGTTTGCTCTTTGATTCGTTGTTCCCATTTTCTACGGGTTACTGCCTTCTTTACTTTGACACACCATTTCCTCGCTTCTTTCTGCCAAGCAGAAACGAGGGTTTTGCATAGCGATTTAATACGCCGAGAGTAAACACCTGGAATTGTCAAAGATATTAATTGAGGAAAAGCATGTTGTTCAACTGGTCCACCGAAACTCTCAAGAAAGTCGCTTGATCCTCAATGCAAGCATATTTAAAGCCTTTACTGTTTTATCTGCTTCCACAGTTAACTCTTCTTTTTGTTCTGAATATAACTCTTCAAGCGAACTATCACTCGGATTAGATAAAGATCTGACTCTCTTTAAAGCCACCAGCATTCCCTGGTACCAAAAATCGAGACTCTTTTGAGTAGGGTTATCTGATTGTACCGTGTAAGCAGCTATCTCCTCAGAATTACTGTGTATAATGTTATTTCGGTTATTTTTAATTCGCTCAATAATGATCTCTTGAGCATCACTATCAAGTTTCCCAAGTTCCTCATCTAAACCGGTCTTCAAAAGATCTTGAATATGATAGGAATTGATTTCTCCTTTGATAAATTTATCCT
>JAQULX010000266.1:4346-5023 GCA_028718465.1 Dehalococcoidales bacterium
ATTGTTCGTGTATGTTGTCTTCAATTTTCATTTTGGCAGTAGAGGCTTTGCCCTTCACGCTTTCAAGTTTATCCATGAAGGTTTTACAGTACGCAACAAATTGATTCTTTTCTTTTGGGTCTATAACTAGTTCATCGAGAGAACCAGTAATTTCATCCTCAAACAAAATACTCACCCCCGTGATAAAGTATTCAGAGTGAGAATTGTCCTATTACAAATGAATTTTATGAACATGTTATGAATTTACATATTAAATTGATGACATTGCCCCCAGACCCCAATCCAACAGCCCAAGAATATAACCAGCAAACGAAATTCGCTCTTCCGCCCCGCGTAAACCGACACGTGGTATATACGGGACGGGTGGGTGTGGATATTTATCAAAAAGGTCCAGTGAATCATTGGCTTGATTGTTGTAGTGGTTAAAGTGCTGCAAAGAAGCTGTTTAATACTTATCAACAATAACCCCAAATGATGAAGCCTTGATATGAGGGTTCCCTACTAAAGATTTGAGTTGATCCTTTGTACCATAAACTATTGCTCCTAGAATTGGAACCTTAGAAGAGTCAGTATAGCCTTCCGCATTTAGTTCACTAAAAATCTCCGAGAACTTAGGATTTTGACTGGTCTTTAAAGAATAGAGAAGACTATTATAATTTGTGGCAAAGCTATCAACG
>JAQULX010000267.1 GCA_028718465.1 Dehalococcoidales bacterium
CGATAGAATTCTTCTCACTTCCATTTACCTCAAAAGTATTATCTATATCACCGGCCTGATGGATGCCCTTTATCCCGCCAGTATATTTTTTGAGTCTGACAGCATCCCGGTTCCGCATCGGGAGCTCACGTATTCGAGGCGCTCTCGGTCGGCAGGCCTTTAATAGCTTTCTCCCGCATTTTGTTTCCCCCTGCCTCCGGCACAGGCGATAAACCGCACGCCTCCCCTCGTAAAACAGGTTTCTTCCGCAATCCGGATATTGTCTTTGAAAAAATTAGCTTCGCCAGCCTTACCATATCGGCAAAGTGATATGAGGTAACACCGATAGCAACATCTATTCCCGGCACTCGCCTGAGATAGCTGAAAGGGAACAGGCTCAGGAAGCCTGGATCCAGGACCGGGCTTACCTGGCGCAAAGCCGTGCGGGTGTCCTTCATAAGCGAATCCAGCACGATATCCCGCCCGGCTGACCCCGTCTCCTGTACAGTTTGCAGGGACCTTAATGTCACCAACCCCAGGATACAAGCCAGGGCAAAGAGAAAGTGAAAACCGGTAAGCTGTATGGAGCCGAATACGAACTGTAAAGGGCCGGCCCGGGACAAATCCAGGACCAGCGATGATCCGGCAAGCAAGTCCGCCAGAAATCCTCCGGCAAGTGCGCCCAGGCCTGTACCGGCGCTGTCAGCCAGGGATGCCCCGGCAAGGTAAGAAGTGGCCCGACCCTGGGGAGCAAGTTTCAAAGTTAACGTCCCTGTGGTAAGGGTAATTCCTGCCACGGCTATTCCGGCAAAAACATGTAAAATAACAAGCATCAAGAAAAGAAATGTATGTTGCCCGGCGAAAGCGGTCAGGGTCCATCCCAGGATAACCAGTAAGAAGAGGGATGAGCTTAAAGACAGGATTGTTTTACTCCCGAACCGGTCAGCCAGCGGTCCCCAAAAGCGAAGGGATACCACAACAAATACCTCGCTCACAGTGCTGAGCACAATTACAGTAAAAATGGGAAGGCTTAGCTGCTGCAGCATGAAAACAGCGAAGAAAGGGACAGCCAGATTGGAGGCAAAGCCCCAGAACATGAGGAATTTCATCAATTGCCGGTAGTTCCGCTCTCGCAGCGGTGTAGCGATAGTCCGGGTGAAAGAAGGTCGCGGGCCGGCTATTTTCGGCATCGTCGGCTCCGGTATAAATAACTTAAAGGCCGGGCTGGCCAGCCCGAAGAAGACCAGTCCTACAAGAAGCACACAGGTATAACCGATGGCCCCGTTTTCCCCCGCATTCCAGTGATCAAGAAAATAAGCAGCGCCAAGACCCAGGACCACCGCCACTGCCGTTGCTAATGACAGCCGTCTCGCGAAGAAGCGGCCGAGTATTGGCTGGGGGACCAGGTCGCGCATCCAGCTACTCCAGCCGCAGTTGGTCAGGGCGTTGAGTATGCCACGGATTGCCATTAATCCCAGCAGCAGGGAGATCGCTCCGGCGCTGGGGATCTCCATGACTATGGGAATAAGCGCAATGGGAACCCATAACAGTAATGAAATAAGCCAGGTAAATAAAACAATGATTTTGCGGCGCCGGAGCTTTTCAATGAGCCATACTGAGGGTATTTGAAGCAGGTCAGTAATAAAAGGGATACTCGCCAGTACTCCAATCTGAAAGTTGCTGGCGCCTAAGGCCAGAGCAAAAGCGACCAGAAAAGCACTGGTAGTTACGCTGGAGAATCCGGTTGAGGCAATGCCCTCCAGGGTAAGCGCGCGTAAGCCGCGCCTCACTTCGCTGGGGGAAAGCGTTGTTTTGGGTTGAAAAATGGTCTGTAGCCTCATCACTGATTCCCATCGATTTTTCTTTATTTCATCTCAGGCCCGGTTTCCTTTTACTCCAGCTTATCGATGGCCTTGGGGATACTCTCTGGCCGCTGCGGTTTCTTCTCTACTTCCATCTGCAGCTTCCCAAATATTATCCTCATCCTCTTTATTTCGGTGCAGAAGTAATTCTATGAAGTGTTCCAGTAATTCATGCTGCGATTGGTTGAAATCAATCATCAAACGGGTCCTTTCAGGTCCGGCCTGCAACTGATAGCGGACCAGCGGCTTCGTTTCCTGTCCCTTGATTATGGTTGTAGTTCCTGTCACCGCTGCACCTCCCATTTTTGAATTGCCTGTTAGCTGAGATTTTTAATGCCTTTTCATTGCTGGTATTTACCATATCGATATCAGGGCGGGAAATCCATTCCCCGGGTGCAAGAAAAGCGGGTTTCTCCCTCCTGGTAGTTTGGCGACGGCAATGCCCTTGAACTCCGGCTCAATTCATCCGGGATAAGAGGTTTTTACTGGAAAAGAGAAGAGCTGTATTCTGTTATCATTCAGGCTGGTAATTGCGTCCGACCAAAAAAGATCTGCCGGCGACCTGAAAATACGCGGATGCTTCTGGGATGGAGGTATTTCACTGTCTATCGCGCATTTGCCCTTGAGAGACCACCCGGTTTACCAGCTATCCGGTAAAGCAGCTAAACATGAACAAACAGTCACGGGAAATAAAAACCGGTACACTCACCATATATTCAATCCGGCGATTACGCCGGCTCCTGTCTCAGGCCAGCCTTCTATTTATGCCGATAACAGCGCCGTATACCTGGCAATCGTTATTCACACCTTCATCAGTTGTCCGGGATTGACGGCAGCGGGCCAGGCTGATCTTGCCGTTCTTGAAGCACAGAACTATATTACCCGGGGAATCTTTCACGCTGGTGTCAATAAAGATAACGTCTCCTTCTCTTATATCCGGCTCAAGCGAGAAACCTTGAACAAGAAGGCCTTTAACATTCTCACTACCGTAATTTGAGAATCCCCAGGCAGCATGATGTCCCACATCGCATACCCCGTTTTTTAGTCGAGAAATGTCTGTTGTTACCGGTATACCAACAGACTGGACTTCCAACTCTGCTACAGCCTCATCGAGCGTTTTGGTCGGCCCTTTATGAAATCTGGTGTGTTTTTCCACATATCCGGCTGCCTGATACAGTTCGTTAGGGTGTACTTTCAGCGCTCTGGCCAGTGACAGAAATGTTTCAGCCGTTGGGTTCTCATAATCATCTAGCTCCAAACGGGATATATGACTCCGAGTTAGTCCACTCAGTTTGGATAATTCCCACTGGCTGATACCCCTGCGCTGCCTCACCGCTTTAATATATTTCCCCAAACTCATCTATCATTTAGCCTCATATCCCCGGATTCCAGATAGCTCTCTATGACACTAGAGTAGCATATTCTGAAGTTTATTGTCAAGGGAATGGAATGCTTTAAGGACTCATTTTATATTTCCCGGGACATCTGATCACCACTTGAATTATTATTATTCCTATGCTACTCTAGTAACATAGGCAAAGGGAATTAGCCCTATCACAACCAGTATAGAAACGCACCGCAGTCATAAACTCTTTTTCATTTTAAAGCAACCAATTGAATAACTTCCAGGGTCATTCCGTTCTTTCACGTTATTCCGTGCTGGACAAGGACGGCACGATAATCGGCGACCTGACACTAAAGAAGTGCTGTCGGCGCTTCAGACTGAAAAGCACTCATATAACCAGGAAGACACAATAAAGGAGACTGGTCGACAATATCGCATAACAAAAAGATGTATACCCATTCAATCGTATTAACGGAGGTCAGTGAATGATGCCGGAGTCTGCCATGGCAGCCATAGACGATAGGCTTAATACACTCTTCACATTACTGCTGAATAGAGGGCTTACGCTAAAACAGAAACGCGGTTATAAGGCGGGTAAGCTCTCAGCTACCAGGAACTGGTGTCACATCGTAGACGGCAACGTTAAATTTCGCAACGTCCTTCCCGCCAGCCAGGGCCAGGAGAAAACATGGAAATTATTTGCCAGGTTTGATACCAGGCAGCCGCCATCATGGCCATGGGAAAAGCTTGAGCGTAACGAAGGGAAACCGGCATATTGGGCGATCGCCGGTAATGATGTCTGGGGAGTAGCTTACGAAGACTTATGGAAATGGACCAGGGGCCGTGCCAACAAGCAAATCCTGGAGCGCCTGACAAACGATCTGCAACTATCTTTCAATTACTCGCGCCAGCGGTATTGCTAGGGCAGTACCGTCCAGCAGCATTATTTAAACATGGAAGGAGGTATTCATTAAAATGATAAAGAAACCGGTAAAATGTACGTCGTGCGATTTCAAGGGGCTCCTCAGAATCCCCAGGGGGCATAGTGTAAAATATGCCCGATGTCCCGGATGCGGGAAAGTGTCGTTGAGATAACCCCTCTATTCGGGATAAAAAAGCGGCTCCGTAAGGCTAATAGATTGATGGGTGCTCTGCGGAGCCGCTTCATAGACAGTGATCCTTCTCTTATTTCGCATAAGCCCCCAGAAGAGTCCGATTTTGACTGGATTTACACTCCAGGCATAAACTGGCCTGGGGAATAGCTTTTAACCTTGCCTCCGCGATGGGTTTTCCACAATTATCACAAAGGCTGTAGGTTCCCTTGTCGATCTTTTCCAGGGCATGCTCAATATCAGCCAGCTGCTGTTTTATGCGCCTGACTTTAATGAGCCTTTGCTCCAACTCGGTAATCTGGCTGGCGGCTTCCATTTTTTTATTGAAAGGACTGGCCGGCCGGTCGCCATTGAGGTCCGGGTCGGAATGCAGCCCAAACTCGATCGTTAATCTCTTATGCTCATTTTCCAGTAACTTACGTATTTCCGGAATTTTCATCTCTTTCACCTCCCCACAATTATCAATACTTTTTAAAATGTGGTTTTACCGGGATCATTAACCGAATTTATTCTGCCGATAATGAACGTTCCACTTAAGGCACAGGGAATCAATGTATTCCTTCACTTCAGGGTTCGGAGAGCGCTGCAGTTCAGCGAGAAACCCATGGAACAACTCTCCGCCGCTCATACCGGATTGAGGTTCCTGGGGTCCCGGCAAATTAATATAGACAACTTCGGTCAACAGTTTCCGATATTCAATTGCTTGTCCCACAA
>JAQULX010000268.1 GCA_028718465.1 Dehalococcoidales bacterium
GGAAATTATCTGCCCATGAAGTTGGGGTTATAGATCAGGTGCTAGATAAGCTGTCCTGTATGAATGCCGTGCAGGTGAGCGAATATTCCCACAACGATGTGCCCTGGCTTACGGCGGAGGACGGGAAGGCCATCGAATATGAGTCTGTTTTTTACCGTACTCCGGTGTATTCGGTAAGAAAGTATGAGCCGGCAACGATTTAATCAGGTAGTCCGGCTGGTGGAATTCGAACGCGACCTTAAAAAACTTTCCAAACGGTTCAAGACTATCGAAGACGACCTGAGCATATTTGTGGAAACGGGACTTTATTTATGGCGATGTTCCCCTTGACATACGTAGACATTTGTGTTAGTATATATCTAACTCAGATATGGAGCGTGTGTCATGGAAAAGTATAGTACAAAGGATTTCGACAGACAATTTCCAAATGATGATGCTTGTTTGGAATGGCTATTCCACAAGCGTTGGCCTGATGGTGTGAACTGTGAAAAGTGTGGCAAGATAACGAAGCACTATCATATTAAAGCGACACCTTTTTATTCTTGTGAGTTTTGTGGCAACCATATTCATCCTATGGCTGGAACCATCTTTCAAGATACGAAATATGACCATCTTCGCCTATGGTTTAGAGCAATTATAAGTATGGCTATTACAAGATGTGGTATTTCATCCCGCCAACTGAGCCGTGATCTTGGAGTCACTATTAAAACTGGTTACAGGATGTGGAAGCAAATTAGAAGCACCTTTGCCGAAGGTGAAGGAATCAAGTTTATAGGGCATGTCGAAGTCGATGAGACATACATCGGCGGTCGCAGGACTGGTAGACGTGGACGCGGAGCCGAAGGTAAGACGGTTGTACTTGGAATTGTAGAGCGAAAAGGCCGAGCTAAGGGAATAATCATCCCAGACGTGAAAGCTAGGACACTAATTCCGAGAGTTGAGGCACACGTAATAAAGGATTCAACGGTTTATACTGATGATTTGCCAAGTTATAATGGGCTATCAAATCTCGGCTTCGATCATAAATCTGTTGCCCACTCTCAGAAAATCTACGTATCAGCCGGAGATATTCATACCAATAGTGTTGAGGGCTTTTGGTCTCAATTGAAACGTAGTATTGACGGAACGTATCATCATGTGACTGCTGAGCATTTACAGGGTTATGTCGATGAATACAGTTTCCGCTATAGCCATAGGAACGATGAAAGGCCAATGTTTCTGACTATGCTTGAGCAGGTCGTTTCTCGCTCGGCTTAGACTGCTTCTTAATAGGAGCTTGGGCTATTATATTGAGTGCCTCAAGCACTTCGGTCTTAGTTGCACCAGGCTCATAATCTTCTAGCTTCTTGGGTTGTTTTATCTTCGAAGGTATTTTATCCATCAGTCTAATTTTCTTGATGCTTTTTACTCGTTGCTGTACCATATAGGCAAAGCATAGATCGGCAAATCTATACTTTGTCCCATTCCGTCATGTTTACACTTGTCCTAATTTAGCTTAGCATGATGGAGGAAAATTGTCATGTCTGAAATGACCGAAACGAAGACATTATATTCCACCTCTCAGGTTTCTCGATTAGCCAGAATTCCTATTTCGACTTTATATGAATGGAAGAAACGCGGAATTCTACGTCCTTCCCTATATTTGCAAGAAGGTCAACAGGTCGCCTATGAGGGCTATTCCTACGCTGATTTAACATTGGCACGTATTATCAAGGCATTAAGAGACAGACATCTGGACTTTGATACCGCGTCAAATGCGCTTTACCACATGTACCAGAGATTAGGCCCACCTGACCGTGGATGGGCCAACGAAAAAGTATATGTATTGAGCAATCGTATTTACATTGACCGACCAGATCAATGGAACGTTACCGACGCGACACAATTAGGCCAAAAAGTCATGGAAACTTGCTTTGGCGATCTGTTTGATGAATTGCGAGAAATGGATGAAGAAGCGTCAATCATAGTCCCACCGGAATTCCGCAAATATATTCAAGTCAATCCAAATGTGATGGGTGGAGAGCCAGTTATAAGAGACACTAGAGTACCAACAGCGACTATCGTGGCTCTGTTTGCCGAGTATGGTAGTGTTCAAAAGTTGGCAAAACTCTATCGGCGTATTCCAGAAATTAAAATAGAGAAGGCAATTGAATACGAACGATATCTCGACAGAGAAACCGTCACCGTCTAAACTAGAGCGCTTTCTTGTAGATTCAGATATTGATCCTGAATTAGTATTTCTGTTACGTAAAATAGGTTCCAGATCAACTCATGCAACCTGGCATGACAAAATACCCAATGATGATACAGAGTATCTCATATGGGCCAGAAATCACGGCTATATTCTTGTATGCCACGATAAGCATAGCGATACAAAGACTAAGTATTCCTTTCATTCTGAGATGTATTATCACGGTGGACAGGTAATTCGTGTTGGTAAACCAGGGCAAGATACACTACGTTTGCTTGGTATGATATTAGCTCAACGCCACGCATGGCAGGAACATTTTAGCAATGATAGCGGCGAGGTGGTTGTGCATCCAAGTGGTTGCAATTTTACCAATGCCGAAGAATTATTGAAGCGAAGTAGTTACAAAATGCGGCTTCCTTTTGAAGATCCTTCAATCCCACTGAAAACACGTACTCCAATACAGCAAAAGCCCAGGGAGAAACAAAAGCACCAACCTAATTTATATCAAGCAGAATTGTCGCTTGATGGTGACAATGACACCAACCATCCAGATGATGAATAACCATTACGTACTTTTAAGGGAACATCGCCTTATTTATTCCATAAATTAAAAATAGACAACAATGGTATTTTCAGAATCACGGGCATCTCAACCGATAATCCGGAAATTTACAAGGCCAGAAAATTTGCCTGTCGGTCTCTTAAAGGGAAGGGTGTACATTCGGGCATCAGGGTGATTTATGCATACTTCAGGGAAAAAGACAGATTAGAGCTCATTGAAATCTACTATAAAGGCGATAAAGAGAATGAGGATAGAAACAGGCTGAAGGGATTATATTAAAAGTTGTTGCAATTAATTGTTTTGAGGTTAAGTTAATGACGGAACGAGATAAGGCTGGGTCTATTGATCCTCAAATATTGGTTGACTTGGTGACTATAAAAATGCCCTTCGGAAAATATAAAGACCATATCCTTTGTGATTTGCCTGAATCTTATCTTGTCTGGTTTCATCAGAAAGGTTTCCCTCCGGGAAAAATTGGCGTACTCTTGAGCGCTCTTTATGAAATTAAACTTAACGGATTGGGATATCTTCTGAAACAAATCAGACAAGATATGCAGTGAATCGTAATAATATGGGATAGGATTAACGATATGGGCGTTACTAGGCGTGAAGACATAAAATTGGGCTTGCGGGTCTCAATAGTAATGAAGGAAGATCAGCGGTCCGGAAAACTAACTGAAGGGATAGTCAAAGATATCTTGACAAGTTCTTCATTTCACCCTCACGGAATCAAGGTACGGCTGGAAAGTGACCAGGTTGGACGAGTTAAAGAGATAATGAGGTAGTGTCTGTGTGCCCTCAGAAAATAGAAGTTAGATTCAACTTGGCAGGTTAGAAATTAGCTGTTTTTACTATCAAAAGCCGATATAATAGAATGTAGTTTGTTTCTCTAAGAGATTGATGAAAATCATATTAAGCCGAAAAGGGTTTGACTCTGCTAATGGAGGTTATCCTAGCCCAATCCTTTCAGACGGGAAATTAGTTTCTTTGCCTATTCCGCAAGCTTGCGATTCTATAAGTTATGGCGAAGTGCAGCTTGATCAGAATAAAACATATTATGATTTAATGCGAGAACTTAATATCAAAGAAATTAGGTCAGAAGATTCAAAACGGCAGATATTACAAAAGGATACTAAATGTCATCTTGACCCTGATATTTATCGTGATGCGATCAAAAGACAACCAGGTTGGAGACCTTTATTTGGGCAGACTGGGGCCGCACTAACACATCTTAAACACAGAGGAGTTAAAGAAGAAGATGTTTTTCTTTTCTTTGGATGGTTTAAAAGATATTGTGATCGCTCAGATAAAGGTAAGCACGTTATCTTTGGGTACTTCCAAATCGGAGAAGTATTTGAGCAAGTATTCCCTGAATGGATGAATTATCATCCGCATGCTTCAAAATTCATGAGAGATGGTAATAAAAATAGGCCAAATACTATATACGTATCAAAAAAGACATTATCTTGGAATGATGGTTTACCAGGTGCCGGAGTTTTTCTCTTCAATGAAGGTCTAATTCTAACAAAAAAGGGTCGTAGCCGTTCGCAATGGCATCTAGACGAATGTTTTAAAGGTAAAAGAATAAGTTACCATAAAGAAAGTTCTTGGAAAAAAGATGAGGGCTATTTTCAATCAGCATATATAGGACAAGAATTTATTGTCGATGACCTCAATGTTGAACAGTGGGCTATAAACCTGATTAATCAAAATGCTTTACCCCCCCGATAACTAATAGTTACGTTCGAAATAAAAAATACTGCTATTATTTTCTTAATCATAAGACTGAAGTACCAATAGGATACAATTAACTTTTACCCATCTCCCTTCTCTCCACTTTTATCCTTCCCAAACCCCTCTTCTTTGAGTTTGTCCATCAGGCGGGCGGCGCGGGGGAAGCCGATCTGCAGTTTGCGCTGGAGGAAGGATGCGGATATATCTTTTGATTCCAGGGCAAGCTGGCGGGCGGTATCCAGCAGTTCATCTTCCGGCTGTTTCTTTCCCTCGGCTGTTGCCTGTGCCATATCCTCAAAGCGCACCGATTGCTGTTCCTGCCGGTGCTGGGCTGACCAGAATTTCACCAGCCGCTCTATCTCGGCATCGCTGACCATCGTGCCCTGCAATCTCTTGGGCTTGGAAACATCCTGGGGCATATAGAGCATATCTCCCTTGCCCAGCAGCTTCTCCGCCCCGGCTGAATCTATAATTGTGCGTGAGTCTACCTGTGATGTAAGAGCAAAGGTA
>JAQULX010000269.1 GCA_028718465.1 Dehalococcoidales bacterium
GTTCGTCGGCATGCTATCTCTGGGCGTAATCATAGTATCCCGTTCCAGTTCCTTCAGCGGAGACCTTACCCGCATTCTGTTCGGGGAAATACTAGGGATCAGCGCCTCCTCCATCATTGTCCAGCTTACCGCAACATTAGTCGTCATTCTCATCGCAATTGTCTTCGCCCGGCCATTTTTGCTGCTCAGCTTTGACTCCGAGCAGGCCAAGGTCGCCGGATTTCCACCCCGCCTGTACCATAACATCATGCTCTTTATGATCGCCCTTACTATAATCGTCTCATTCCAGACTGTCGGGACATTACTGGTATTCGGGCTGCTGATTGCCCCTGCCGGGGCTGGCGCGCTTCTGGCCCGGCGCATAGTGACCATGGTAATCTGGGCTATTGTATTCGGAATACTCTCAATATACTTCGGCCTTCTGCTTAGCTATCATTTTAATCTGGCCGCCGGCGCTTCCATCATATTGCTCGCGGTGATAATATTTTTCATTGTTTTTATAATTCAAAACCTGCGCACTCGCCGCATAGCGCACACAAAGGAATCTATTCATGGATAACGCAGCGCCTTACATCACAGCCAGGCATCTCGATATCGGTTACGCCTCGGATATAATTGTGAGAGACATCAACTTCAAGCTGGGCAAGGGAGAAGCCCTGGCGCTTATCGGAACCAACGGGTCAGGAAAGTCCACCCTGCTGCGGACCATCGTCAGTTTATTACAACCGAAGGGCGGACATATTGAGGTCTTCGGCAAGCCCCCCGGCTCCGACCCGCGCCGAATAGCCTACCTGGGGCAATTCCATTCCTCCGGGTTTATCCTGCCGCTACGGGCTATCGATGTCGTGCGCATGGGCCGCTTTCCTCTACACGGGCTGACAGGAAGAATGAACCGGAACGACGATGAAATTGTGCGTTCTGCAATGAGAACAATGGGGATTGAGAAGCTGGCGGATACTCCGCTAAGATTCCTTTCCGGAGGCCAGCAGCAGCGCGTATACCTGGCCCAGGTATTCGCCCATCAGGCAGACCTGCTGGTACTGGATGAACCTACTGCGGGCCTGGACGCCGGAAGCCGGGATCTGTTTTTACAGGCCATCAACAGTGAACTGGACCGCGGGGCTGCGGTGGTCTCGGCTACCCATGATGTCCAGGAAGAGGCTGCTCTTTGCCATCAGGTGATGCTCCTGGCCCGACGGGTAGTCGCCCTGGGCTCGCCGCAGGAAGCCCTCACTCCGGAAGCCCTGCTGGAGACTTTCGGTGTTGTGATTACAGGAGAAAAACGACTGACGGTGCTGGAATGCCGGCATGGTCATAGCGACAGCGACCATGAAAGCCATACGCAGGAATAACTTACTTCGCCTGGCAGACCGATTGAAAGTTCTGGTTAGCCCTGAGGGTCTCCTCAGAAAGATAGTAATTCCCTTCTGTAGCCATTCTGATAATCCCTGACTGCGCCAGGGTCTGGAGAGCCCAGGGTTTATAGTCGCGAAAGAACCTGAGGGCGAATAACGGCCTGGGTCCCAGGCCTATCAATTCCAGAGGCAAAGCTTTCTGATAGTCTATCGCGCCATAATCCCGGAAGGTGGCAATCACCTGGCAAATTGAGCGCCGGGCCAGCCAGAGCGAAATTCGAAAAGCGATTACGGCGAAAATAAGTAATATCAAGAACAGGGATAAATAAATTCCGACGGTATTCATTTTTACCTCCATCCAACCGCCGAAGTAATCAAATTGTTAACGCACGATTACCCTACTGATACAGTATAATTCGGCATTCAGCACCTGTAAACGATCATCCTCTGATTTTTAAGAGCTAAAATGTATTACCCTTAATCAAGGAAACCATGGAGCAAGAACAATTTTTCAGGATTCTATCTAACCAGGATCAGGTGAGCCGGTAGTTTCCGGCAGCCAGGGAGAAGCAGTGCCCGGAGACAGGCTATTCCAGAGCCAGGCGGGCATGTTCTACCATGATGCAGCGGTCCATGATGACTGTGAGACCGGCGGACTCGGCTTTTTTCGCGGCTTCTTCGTTGACTATCCCTTCCTGCATCCAGAGCACTCCGGCTTTAATGGCTATGGCCTCATCGGCGACAGCAGAGACATCTTTGGGGCGGCGGAAAACATTGACGATATCCACCTTGTCCGGGACATCCAGCAAACTGGGGTAGGCTTTCTCACCCAGCGATTCCCTGATAGTGGGATTCACCGGTATGATTTTATAGCCCCGGTCCTGCATGTACCGGGAGACTATATAGCTGAACCGGTCGGACTGATCAGACAGCCCGACTACCGCGATAGTCCTGGCATTCTCCAGAATCTCCTTAAACCTTCCTGCCATTTCTCTCCTTCGATAAATACATTATATGATATACGATCAAATAGCCCATTCTTCACTGCCTGAATCCCTCTTCATATTCCACGACAAGGATATTTGTAACGATTAATATTTTAGTCCCGTATAGCGGTAGTATACCGGTAAGGTGAATATCGTACTACCTTAATCAACTCAAAGCTGTCACAGTACATTGATCCTATTTACAGCCTGTTTCCCGGACAGTTATACTGCAAAACACGAGCTAAGGTCCGGAAGCGCTGACGCCATTCTAAATCCTTCCGAAAGATTCAGAATGCTGGTATTCCATGCCGGATGACAGGAAGAAAACCAGGGTGTGACTCATATTGTGTCTGCTTCCGGCCCTTACTCCCTGAATCATCAGGGGGCTCATCAGGAGGAGGAGTTATTGATGCGCAAAATTGGACACCTGTGGTTATTTTTCTCACTTTTAATCATAAGTCTGGTTTTTCTCGGTCCTCAACCTGCCGGAGCTCAGCAATTAGCTCCGGCGTCTATTACTGAATTTGCAGTAACTACGATGGATGGGAAGCCGGTAAGAGACGATCTCTTAATGGCTGGAGCAACCTACAAAATCAATTTTACCATCCAGGCAGCCTCCGGCATCAAGGAGAAGTGTGTCCTGAAGACTGATCTGGCCCGAGCTAACGGTTTAGACCACTTCTGGACACTGAAAGGGATTTATCCGGGCATAGATTCCACTACCTGGCAGCCGGGGCAATCCACCCTTACCTTTATTCCCGCAGAAGGATCAGCGCAACTGGTGCTTGAGGGGACCGTGCCCGAGGACTTTGTCCTGGAAACACTCCCGGACGGTACGAGCCTGCACCTAGCCAAGAATATAACCCTGCTTGAACTCTCACTGGAATCGTCCGGAACAGTTATTGCCAACCGGCAGCTTGAGGTTATTGATAGCTCTATCGAAGAATTTCGTAATGTTCTGAGTGAAAAACAGGGATTGCTGACCACCATGAATGCTGACCCTGCATATGTTGATCTGGCCAGGGCGCTGGTCACCAGTGCGGAAACCCAGGCAAAACTCGGCCAGATCGATCTTGCTACAGAGACGCTGAACGCGCTTCCGGAGTCAGGTTGGATAAAACCGCAAGGTTCTACATTCTACCAGTGGATTATTGCCGGCGTCCTGGGGATCATCGCGGCAGCCGCTGTCTTCCTGCTGTTGAAAACACGCAGCGAGATGGGTTTCCTCAAGAGCCAGGCCGACAGTCAGGCCAGAAATCTTCAGGTACTGGCCAGGAAAGCTTCCCGGACCGGGGATTCGTCGTTAACCGCGGGAATCGAACAGGTACGAAAAGAACTTGAGCAAACTCTTGGAGGAAGCTAATGGGCGAGACGATCAAAAGGAACTTTGCCCCTCAAATTGTCGGGCTGGGAGGGACCGGTTCTGACGTCATAGCCAGCCTGATGAGAAACAAGCAGCTTATTATCCCGCTGTTAAACACCGAAGGTCTTCGCATGTCCTGTCTCGCTCTGGATGTTGCCAACGCCCAGATCGATAAACTTCAGACAGCCTACGAAGAACTGAAATCCGAATTACAGGTCAGGAACATTTCGACAGACAAAATATTCCTGGCAGCCAAGTCGGTCAAATTCCCAACACCTGAAGTGATGTTCGACTTCGTTCGGGACTATCCGGCGCACATGGCCAAAGAGGACATGGCCCAACCGGACGATTACAAGCCATGGCTGTCTTCCGTGATCGAGATCCCACCCCTGGCGGGTGGTGTGGGTCGAAAAAGAGCCCTGGCCAAGGCCATATACGGACTTAACTACCATTTGCTGCGGCTGATTGGTGACGGCATTACATCATTCAAGGAACATGTAGTATCCTCCACACTCCAACCCATTGTCTTTGTTATCTATGGCATAGGCGGGGGTTCCGGGAGCGGGATGGTTTTCGATTTCGTGCGTCATCTCCGCAAAAGCCTGGGTAACGGCATACCCATTATCGGTATCGCCATCCTTCCCTGTCAGGGTGACGACCCGCCGGCCAAGGGTATATCCGCATATTCTTCGCTGCTCGAAAGCGCGCTACTGGCCGATAAGAGCGCCAATGCTCTTATCACAAAGAGGTTTGGCACTGCTTTTGAGAATCCATTCAACGGCTACTTCGTTATGCCTCTGGGTCCGGCCTACGGCCAGGGAAAGGGACTCCTGTACGCTCAAAGCATCGTTGATGAAGCTATAACTGATATACTGCTGAAGTGCCTGAATTTCGATCCGGCTGACCTTCTGGCACATATCGGTACTAACGTTGACCTCGAAGGGCGCTGGGTAAATACCCTTTCTACAATCAGCATTTCTTATCCGGTCCAGGAACAAATCGACCTGACAAAGGTCTATCTGTCAAGACTGGATAAAATGAGAGAGTTAAAGAAAGAAAAGAAGGAGATCTCCGGCGGCAGTACCGTTACCGGTATGGGTGGGGTGCGCAAGCTGTTGGAAGCATGCCACTCCGAACTGTGCGACATTTACCGTCACTGGCTGGTCGCGCGCGATCGGTTCGATTCAGCCAAGTTCAAAGAAGCAGTCCGTACCCTGCTCTATGAAGACAGGTCTGTTGAGACTGATTTCATAGTATATCTTAAAAG
>JAQULX010000270.1 GCA_028718465.1 Dehalococcoidales bacterium
GGGAAGTCTAGCCGCCTCTCAGTCAGATTATTTTCCAGCCACCAGGGGTGGCGGGCACGGTGATTATAGAACCGTAGTTCTCGCGCCATCATCAGTGCAGGAACTGGCAGATTTTACCCACCGCGCTTTTGACCTTGCCGATAAATATCTGATTCCTGTAATTATTCTTGGAGATGGCGTGCTGGGGCAGATGAAGGAGCCGGTGGAATTCAGCCGTGAAGCACCTGAGGAATTAACGGTTAGAAGTGGCGCATTAAGAGGAGCCAGCGGACGGCCCAGCCGGATAATCAAAACCCTTACTTCCAACCCGATAGAACTGGAAGAGCTTAACTGGAGTTTGTTCCGGAGATACCAGTTGATCGCGAGAAATGAAACCACTTACGAGACCTTTCTGGTCGAAGATGCGAAGCTAGTTATTGTTGCTTTTGGGATAGCTGCCCGAATAGCTAAAGGGGCAATAAAAAACGCACGGTCAAATGGCTTAAAAGTGGGAATGATAAGACCAACCACCCTCTGGCCATTTCCTTCTGAAAAAATTCAGGAGTTGTCTAAAAGAGTCAGGCACTTCCTTGCCTTTGAATTGAACATGGGACAGATGGTAGAAGACGTACAACTGGCATTAGGGGGCAAAGGAGAGGTCTCCTTTTACGGGAGGCCTGGGGGTGTAATTCCTACTCCCAGTGAGGTATTACAGGTAATCTCACGCCTCTATTATCAGAAAGGTCTTAGTTAGAAATATGAAAAAAATATACACCCGGCCCAAATCATTAAAAAGAAAGCCCTTCCATTACTGTGCCGGATTCGGTCATTCCGTCATACACCGGATTATGACCGAATTGATTGACGAAATGAAACTCCAGGATAGGATTATCGGCGTGCCTCCGCCCGGCTGTTCGGTCTTTGCTTATGATTACTTTGATATAGACATGGTGGAAGTGGCGCACGGCAGAGGAGCGGCAGTAGCCACGGGAATAAAAAGAGCGTTCCCTGAGGGAATTATTTTCGCATATCAAGGGGATGGTGATCTGGCGGCCATTGGTATCGCTGAAATTATACACGCCGCTAATAGAGGCGAAAAAATAACCACTGTCTTTGTGAATAACGCTGTTTACGGGATGACTGGAGGCCAGATGGCGCCAACAACCCTTTTAGGGCAGAAGACTACCACAACGCCTAATGGGCGGAATACAGGAATAGAGGGAAATCCTCTCAAGATAAGCGAAATGTTAGCACTGGTTAATGGTGCAGTATATATAGAGCGCACCGCAGTGAATTCCCCGGCTAATATAAAGAAAACCAAAAAGGCGATACGAAAGGCTTTACAGGTACAAATAGATAACATCGGCTTTTCTCTGGTAGAAGTGCTTTCTCCTTGCCCGGTCAACTGGAAGATGGGGGCATTGGAAGCGTGGCAATGGATAGATAAAGAAATGACCAAAGAATTTCCTCTTGGTGTAATAAAGGATACGACCAGGAAAAATAATGCTAATTAAAACGATTTTTGCCGGTTTTGGCGGCCAGGGGGTTCTTTTGATGGGCCAGAATGTGGCACAAGCGGCCATGATTGAGGGTAAAAGCGTAACGTATTTACCGTCATACGGCGTAGAGGTGCGCGGCGGTACTGCCAACTGCACGGTTGCCGTATCTGATGAAGAGATAGCCTCCCCGGTTGCATCAGCTCCCGAGTTTATTGTGGTGATGAATGAGCCTTCACTTGTCAGATTCCAAAACCAGGTACAATCCGGAGGTCTGCTATTTGTGAATTCATCTTTAGCAGCATCGGAAATCTCAAGAGGCGACGTTGACGTAATCGGAATTCCCGCCAGTGATATTGCCGGGGAAATGGGGAGCCCAAAATCAGCTAATATGGTGATGCTGGGAGTGTTTGTAAAAAGAAGCAACTTGGTCGATGTTAACAGTGTTATTGAGAGCCTGAGAAACTCCCTGAAGACAAAGAAAAAATTACTTGCCACCGCTGAGAAGGTCTTAATAGCAGGATATAACCTGACTTAGCCCCGGGTTACGATAGGCGTTGAATTTAGATGAACATCTCATTAATTGCGTGATTAAAGAAATGTAGATTTGGCGAGGGGGAGCGATGTATGTAAAACAAATCTCAGTCAGCTTGGAGAATGAGCCTGGAAAATTACTGGAAGTAAGTCAATTAATCGGTGCGGAAGGAATAAATATCAGGGGCATTTCAGTAGCAGATACGGCTGATATTTGTACGATAAGATTCGTAGCTGATAACCCGGAAAAAACCCTTAACGTTTTAAAGAGCCACGGTTATTCTGCAAGGGAATCTGATGTTATAGCTGTTGAAGTCCCTGATCATCCGGGGGGGCTTCAAGCCATACTGAAACCTCTCAAGAAGGCCGATATTAACCTCCTTTATCTTTATCCATATCTGGGAAGGGGAGTAAGCGGGCAAGCCATTGTGATTGTCGGTGTGAACAAAACCAAAGAGGCGATAGAGGTTTTAAATAGCAATTGGGTTCATACTTTTGGGAAAGAGGTGTATGCTCTGTAGCCCGGCCACCGAGGGTTTCGTAGAACCTCGCCCCTGTTGAATTTAAAGGGCATGCGCTTCTCTTACTGCTAAATAGAGTCTATAAACGGGTGATTAATAGAAGCCCCCCGTTTTAGTTGAAATGCCATGTATCATCCTGTTAATATCCATGTCTCACAGCTTAATTTGCTCAGGTTTGATTCCTTATCCTCCTCTTTTTCCCCCGTCTTATTTTCTGAAGATTGAGCTTCAGTTGATATTCTTAGTCTCTCTTTGTTCTCTTCCCGTAACCTCTCCTGTACCGTTACGTTTTCTGAGATTACTCTAAGCCTCCCTTTTAACTCTTCTCGAAGCCTCTCCAGGCCGGAGATATCTTCAGCAGCTTCACCGAGAGCGTTCTTATTCTCAAGAGACTCAATTACCCGGTTATATTTCTCCACGGAGCTAGACATGGCATTTACAATGGCCAGTCTGGCCTGAGCAGGGGCTTTTTCAAAAACTCCCTCCAGAACATCCAGGCGGTTAGCGGTAGATCTGACAATTTGCTGTTCAATAAAAGTGATGTCCCTGCCCCTTGCCCGGGCAATTTCTGAGATTTCGTCTTCAAGTTCAAGTAATTCTTGAACGTCTTCCAGTGCTTCTTCGACTTCTTCGGTGATAGTGTCCGTCGCTTGCACCCTCGCCCTGTTCAACATACTTTCGATAGTGCCTGCATTAATCTCCATGGCTCTTTCCGTCTTTCTCTCAGCCAGCGCCCGTAAAGCCTTCTTTTGCCCATTCAGGGACGCTTCCCTGGCCCGGTCAATGGTATCCCTGGCCTGATCCGTGACGGCTTCTCGCACTCTGGCCAAAACAGCGAGGTGTTTTGAGGTAGCCGTAGCCACTCTTTCAGATACATCATCTGCTCCCTCTGCTTGGTCTACCTTTTCAGAGTTTTTAGCGATTATAGCCAGATATTTGTCATAGTCACCGGCAGCGCGCACCAATGCTTTTTCCCTGTTTTTAAGCGCCATCGCATTGGCCTCAGCCAGTCTCTCTTCGGCGTATTCCAGGGCTTTCCTCACCTTTGCTTCAGGCCCAAAGGCAAAGAACATGCCTATGTTCTTGCCCAGAGTATCGAAAAAATAAAAGGGGCTGTCAGGGGTGATGCCCGGGTCAGGCAATTCTTCATCCTGAGCATAGGCCGTACCACCGAAAAGTAGCGATACCATGATAACGAAACCGATTAAAATTGTGCCCAGCTTATTGATTCTCATCAGTGACCTCCTCCTCATACATTTAAACATCCCTGTGTTACCACCCGTACTATGTCGTCTATAGGAGACCGGTTAGAAAGTCAGGGTACTTTAGGCACGGACAAGCTCTTTACAGGGCAGAGACTGGATGATACGGGCTTATATTACTACGGGGCAAGGTATTATGATCCAACGATTGGGGGATTTATCTCTCCTGACTCTACAATTCCAGATGGTTAGAATCTACAGTCTTATAACAGATATTCTTGTATGTGGGCGGCGAAAGTGTGACAGTTTAGCCACTTGAATTAATGGACACTTATTCAGAATTGCCCTGCTCCCTGGTGGTCCTATTGTAATCCCTTCTTGCTGCTAATGTCTTGCTTTTAACCTCCTTCCTTCTCCGGATGATTTCAAGATGCCTGCCGGTGTAAACGTCGTAAGGCGTGACATTACCCAGCCCTTCGTGGTAACGCCGGTAGTGGTAGTATTCGATAAACGCCCTGATGGCTTCCTTCAATTCACCCGGCATATCGTGAGGGACCTGGTTAATCTCTCCTTTGAGAGTGCGGTGGTATCTCTCAATCTTGCCATTAGTCTGGGGATGAAACAGTGAGGCGGTAATGTGCCTGATCCCTACCAGGCGCAGGTACTGGTTGAATTGCTGGGATAGATAGCCGGCGGCGTTGTCCGATAGCAGTACCGTACGATCTTCTATCGGCACATCCGTCATGCCGGTGAAATCTACTGCCTGCTGCACTACATCCTGCAGAGATCCCCCGGTAATGTACGTCTTGAGGTCCCATCCCAAAATGAAGCGGCTGAAGTCGTCCATCACCGACTCCAGATAATACCATCCCCAGTAGGCGACCTTCAGATGACAGCAATCAGTCCATTGATACGATTTGTCTTTCTTCGATACTCTTTACCGGCCTTGAAACCAATCACCTCAGCAGGTTTGATCAGACCTTCCCGCTTCAGTATGCGGAACACGGTACTCTCCGATACATACCACCGCTCTTCGTCAACAAGCTGCCAGGCCAGTTGCCGGCAGGAATGCTCAGGTGATGCCCGCGCCTTAGCTATTACCTTTGTTTCCTCCCCGGGCTTCAATTTGTTCCAGGGTACCAGCGACCCTCCCTTTTTGTCCTTTAAACTGCCTTCACCCTGCCGCTTGAGCCACCGGTAATAGGTGCTCCTGGGAAAACCCAG
>JAQULX010000271.1 GCA_028718465.1 Dehalococcoidales bacterium
ACACCCGGACTAACGGCGCAGTGCAGATCGAGTACTTCCCCGGCGGGTCACTGACGCCTGCTAACAAGATTTATGACGGGGTTACAACCGGCATTTCCAGCATCGGCATGTCGGTCATCTCTTATACCCCCGGACGTTTTCCGGCAAGCGAACTGGTAGAGATGCCGCATGGTTACAAGAGCGGCTATGTCGCAACCATGGTGGCAAATGATTTTTATAAACAATTCAAGCCGGCTGAATTCAAGGATGTGCATGTTCTGTATTTCCACGCTCACGGCCCGGGCGTTGTCTTTACCACGAAGACCCCGGTCAGAAAGCTGGAAGACCTGAAAGGTCTGGTCCTGAGGTCTACCGGTGTCGGCGCCTCAATCGCCACAGCTCTGGGAGCCTCCGGCTATGCAGCAGCCCAAAATGAAGCCTATGAACTGCTGTCCAAAGGTGTAATTGCCGGCAGCCTTTCGCCGCGTGAAGTCTTGCAGGGATGGAAACAGGCGGAGGTAGTCAACTATGTGACCAACTGCCTGGATGTCGGATATACCGCCAATATGTTTGTCGTCATGAACAAGGCCCAGTGGGACTCACTGCCGCCCGACATTCAGAAGGTGTTTACCGATGTCAGCGAGGAATGGATCGAAACTCATGCCAAGATCTGGACATATTATGATAAATCCGCCATGGACTACTTTATGACCTTCCCCAATCGTGAAGTAATAGATCTGCCCCCGGACGAGTCAGCCCGCTGGGTTGCCCAGGTCAGGCCGCTGGTAGACAAGTACATATCCGATATTACAGCCAAGGGCTTACCCGGAAATGAACTGGAAAATTTCCTGGTCGAGCGCGTCAAATTCTGGAATGAAAAGACACCTCCTGAAGATGAAATATCCAAATGGGTCACGGATAACGTCAAAAAATAGCAATTACTAAAACATGTCTCATGCTGCGCCTTTGACTCCCGCTTGTTATGCCAAGCCGTCAATGTCAAAGGCGCAGCATGATGACCTTAAATCAAACAGGCGAATAACTCGGGGATTGGAGGTTCATTTATGGAGTCTCAGGCCGCCGCTGACCGGATTGATCAACCGCACCCTGCTGTTGACCGGCTGGAGAGATACGTCAATAACTTGAGTCGATGGCTTAGCTGGATAGCTGGAATTGCGCTGATAAGCATGCTGGTCCTGACCGTAGCCGATATTATCGGAATAAAGATATTTGCCAGTCCGGTCCCGGGGGCCATTGAAGTAGTGGCTTTTATGGCGGTAGTAGTAATCGGCTTCGCTATTGCTTATACCCAGGCACAGCACGGGCATATCGCCGTGGACTTTATCGTCATGAAATTACCTCCTCGAGCTAACGCGATCATCAACCCGCTGATGCTCATACTCGCAATGGCTCTTTTTGTTTTCCTGGCCTGGCGGACCCTGGACTACGGCCAGAACTTGATGGCCACAGGTGAGGTTTCGATGACACAGAGGATCCCCTTTTACCCCTTTATTTTTGCCCTGGCGTTCTGTTTTTTGGTGACGTTTCTGGTATTGGTCATGGAGTTTATCAAAGCTATACTGAAAGTAGGTAAGATATGGACCCGGTGACTATTGGTCTGATAGGCATTGTTGTTCTGGTTGTTATCTTCCTCCTCGGACTGCCGGTAGGTTTTACAATGGCACTGGTAGGGCTGGCAGGATTCATTTTGGTCAACGGCGCGGAGGCCGGCTTCAGCCTGATAGCACGTGACTTTTTCGATACTTTTTCCTCATATTCGCTAACTGTAATTCCCATGTTCGTCTTCATGGGTTCGGTAGCTTTTTTTTCCGGGATGAGCGGACGGCTGTTTGATGCCAGCTATATCCTCTTTGGCAGGATGCGCGGCGGTCTGGCTATGGCTACGGTTGCCGCTACTGCCGGATTTTCAGCTATCTGCGGTTCAACGAGCGCTACTGCCGCGGCCATGGGCAAGGTCTCTATTCCGGAGATGCGGCGCTACGGTTATGACGAAGGGCTGGCGACCGGGTGCATCGCTGCCGCCGGAGGCCTGGGCATCCTGATTCCTCCCTCCACGATCTTCATCATCTACGGCATCCTGGTGCAGGAGTCCATCGGTAAGCTCTTTATCTCCGGGGTAATACCGGGCCTGATGTTGAGCGCGATATTTATCCTTATAGTTTATGTAATGTGCCGGTTTAATTCCAGGTTGGCCCCGGCTGGAGCCCGGACCAGTTTGAGGCAAAAAATCATGGGATTGACCGGAATTCTTGAGATGGTAGTTCTCTTCGGTCTGGTCATCGGGGGTCTATTTGCCGGGTTCTTCAGCCCCACCCAGGCCGGCGCCGCCGGCACTGCCGGCGCGGTCATTATCGGCCTGGTCAGGAGACAACTTCCCTGGACCGCCTTCTGGGCGGCCGTCAAGGATACCCTGAGCATTACCGCAATGATCATGGTGGTAGTAGCTGGGGCTATTGTTTTCGGTCATTTCATGGCAGTCACCAGAATGCCATTTTTCATCTCCGAATTTGTTGGCAGCCTGCCGATCCCAACCCTGGGAGTAATGGGGCTGATCATCCTGATGTATGTCTTCGCCGGATGCTTTATGGACTCCCTGGCTTTGATCATGCTGACCGTTCCTATCCTTTTTCCGTTGATTACCCAGATGGGCTTCGATCCGATCTGGTTCGGCGTCATCATCGTCCTGGTAACTGATATCGGCGTTATTACTCCGCCGGTCGGCATCAATGTTTTCATTATCAAGGGGGTAGCGCCGGAAATCCCCCTATCGACTATCTTTAAAGGTGTAACTCCTTTCCTGATCGGCATGATCGTAGTGACCGCGCTGGTAGTCTTATTCCCCGGACTGGCGACATGGCTTCCCAGTTTCACCAGCTATTGACAGGTTAACCTGCTTTGAAAGCACAGCCGGCAAATAGTGCCGGCTGTGCCTCACCGCAATTCTCACATTCAGGCAACTGTGATCTCAGAATTTCTCCTCCTTCCGATAGTTTCAAAGACAATTGGACATCTTCCATTTTTCTTGTTTCTGACGTAAAATAAACTATAGTTATTACGGTAGGAGGTGTTTTCGGATGGCAATCAAACACAGTAGAATCGGGGTACTGACAGGGGGAGGAGATTGCGCCGGATTGAATTCTGCCGTTAAGTGGGTGGTCAACACCGCTCTCGATAGCAGAATGGACGCGGAACGCGGAATAAGATACGAGGTCCTGGGCATCAAGGATGGCTGGAAGGGGCTTTCTTATAACAGCGAAAATCGAGATGAATATATCGAAACCTTAACCAGGGAGAAAGTCAGTGTCTGGGATAGGGAAGGGGGGACTAACCTCGGAACTTCCCGGTATAACCCTTACAGTTCCAAGATCAACTCATCCAAATTGGTCATCGATAATATCAAACAGCTTGGCCTGGATGTGCTGATCGCAATCGGTGGAGATGACACCCTCACTGTAGCCGCCAAATTAAGCAAAGATGGCATTAATGTCGTCGGCATTCCCAAGACTATCGACGGAGACCTGGTCGGCACGGATTATACGCTGGGTTTTAACACTGCCAGTGAAGTCATCACCGATATTGTAGATAAACTACGCACCACTGCCGGTTCACACCGGCGGATTATGGTTATTGAAGTTATGGGCAGGAACGCAGGATGGTTAGCACTGAGAAGCGGCGAGGCCTCTGGAGCTTCGATCATCCTGATCCCCGAACACGACTTTTCCCTGGAAAGGGTCCATGAACTGATCATGGAAAAAAGAAAAGCCGGAGCCCGTTCGGACATCATCCTGGTAGCTGAAGGGGCTAAACCGGCCGGGGGCAAGCTCATTTGCAAAGACGGCAAGGTTGACAGTTTTGGACATGAGACCCTGGGCGGTATTGGCGACTTTCTCGCCAATGAGGCCAGCGCCTGTCTCGGCCTGGAATCGCGCAGCGTAGTCCTGGGGCATATCCAGCGCGGCGGCATTCCCAGCGCTTACGACCGCCAGATGGGAAGATACTTTGGCATCGCCGCAGTCAATCTGGCCTCGCGTGGGGAATACGGCAAGATGGTAAGCTACCTGGGTGGGAAAATTACCGCCGTTCCGATTGAAGATGTCATCGGAAAATTGAAACTGGTGGATGTAACCACCATGTACGACGTTCAAGAGTATAACGGAACCCGGAAGATATTGGCGTAAGAGGAGAGATGTTATGAGTTCGAACCTGGAGACTAATAATATTGATACCCTGGTCAGGGAAATGGTATTTGGCTCCGACAGCAAAGACAGACAGGTACAGATACGTCAGATGGCCCTGGAAAAAAATATTTTCCCCGCCAGCATCCAGAGCCTCTATGAAGAAATCGGTAAGGGCAATTATTCCGGCTTCACCGTGCCGGCCATGAACCTCCGCGGTATTACATATGAAATGGCCCGGGCTGCTTTCCGGGCAGCTCTCAAACACAACGTCGGCGCCCTTATCTTCGAGATCGCCCGTTCGGAAATGAGCTATACACTGCAAACCCCGGGCGAATATGCCGGGTGCGTTCTGGCCGCAGCGATAGCCGAGGGATTCGAGGGACCAGTTTTCCTGCAAGGCGACCACATACAAATCCGGCGGGCTAATTATGCCAAAGAACCCAGGAAGGAACTGGACTTCGCCCGAAGCTTGATTAAAGACTTGATTGAAGCCGGCTTCTATAATATTGATATTGATGCCTCCACGCTGGTGGATATAGATAAAGCCGATCTCGTGGAACAGCAAAAGACCAACGGATTTATCACGGCTGAAATGACCCGGTTTATCCGTCTGCATCAGCCCGCCAATATCACTATCTCCATCGGCGGGGAGATTGGGGAAATCGGTTCCGGAAACAGCACCGTAGAAGACCTGAGGGCCTTCATGCAGGTCTATAATCATGATATGGCTCCCGGCCTGAAAGGCATTTCCAAGATCAGCG
>JAQULX010000272.1 GCA_028718465.1 Dehalococcoidales bacterium
ACCGACCTGACGAAAATAGAAGTAAATACCGGGCCCGGTTCTTTTACCGGTTTAAGAATTGGCGTTGCAGTGGCTTCCGCCATCGGATGGGCGCTCGGTGTAAAGGTTAATAATAAAGACATCAGAAAGGGTGAGTTTATTGATATAACTTACTCGAATAGTAAATAGCAGCATTTTTCCGCTTTTGACCGCAAAGTTCTTGTAAACTCTTGACTCCCCGACTTTATTAGTTTATTTTTTGGTAATGAAAAAAATAAACGCAGTAATATTCATAACTTTTATCTTCTTATCCTTTTATATATTATTAAACCCCCGCGTTAACCAGGCAAAGACGGCAGATGAAGGTTTAACCGATAGAGTGATAATTAAATTTCATCCGCTTATCCCTAAATATTTTAAAAATAAAGCAGTTGAGTCATACGGTTTGAATATAAAAGAAGAACTTAAACTTGCCCATTCGTACGTAATTGAAGTTCCTAAGGGAAAAGTAAGCGAATACAAAGACAAAATTAAGAAGAATTTACTAGTAGATTACATTGAAGAAGACTATCTTGCTTACGAATTAAGTATACCGAACGACCCCTCTTTTTCAGAACAATGGGGACTGACGAAAATCCAAGCACCCGAAGCGTGGGATGTAAATCGTGGAAGTGATGCGGTAGATATAGCAATTGTGGATAGCGGAATTAACTATCAGCATCCGGATTTGGGAGCAAAAGTTAAATCATCGGTTGATTGCAGATCTGGTTCCTGTCCCAGCCTTTGGACCCAAGATCCTGGCGGTCACGGCACACATGTTGCGGGTATTGCCGGTGCAATTACCAATAATTCCCAAGGGGTGGCCGGAGTATCTTGGGACGCAAACTTAATGTCTGTAAAAGTATTGAACGATAGTGGGAGCGGTTATTATTCGTGGATTGCAAACGGAATTGTTTGGGCTGCTGATAATGGAGCGGAAGTAATAAATCTTTCTCTGGGTGGATCATTTTCTTCGAGCACACTACAATCTGCAGTAAATTATGCGTGGAATAAAGGGGTTACCGTAGTCGCTGCTTCGGGAAACCGCGGAACGATGAGTCCGACCTATCCGGCATATTACTCAAATGTTATAGCTGTTGCGGCAGTCACACAAAGTGACACAAAAGCAAGTTTTTCAAACTATGGTTCGTGGGTGGACGTTGCCGCTCCGGGTGTTTCGATATATTCAACATATCAAAGTGGTTATGAATATCTTTCCGGAACATCAATGGCGTCTCCTTATGTGGCCGGTTTGGCAGCTTTGATAAAAGCACAGAACCCAGATTTTAGTAATCAAGAAACAAGGCAAAAATTAGAATCGTCAGCAGACACAATTACCGGCACGGGTAGTTTCTGGAAGTATGGAAGAATAAACGCATGTAGAGCTTTGGGATGTACGTTTACCCCAGCGCCAACTCCTGCCCCTACGGCAATCGTTATACCAACGCCGACATCGTTTCCTTCTCCGACTGTAACTGTGGTTCCCACCATAACAATTATTCCCACCATTGTTCCGACTCCTACGGCAATAAGTCCGGCTCCAACGATTAGTTCTCCAACTCCGACGCCGTCAGGCAGTCCATTGCCATGGTGGTGCAGATATGTACCCAGCCATCCCAGCTGCCAGAAATAACATCTTTAAAAAAGATGTTGGCTCTGAATAAATAACCAATGAATACATTGTCAGTTCATCCGTGTCATAAGCCAAGCTTGGTATTGTTATAGCTTTGTATAATGACACAGTATACTTGAAATCATAGTAAGGAGTTTGTAAGGGTGGTGTAGAATGTAAGAAACTTATGCACATAATTATCATATTTACCGCAGTAGTAATTCTTTTTACGGGAATTTTTTACAGTAAACAGGCAAACGTTTCCCGGAATGATCAGAATGACAGCAAAGAAGTTTTATCGGTAGCTGGGGTGGACGATTCAAGTCCGACTGAAGTTGTTAAACCGACTTCAACCCCACACCCAACGATTCTTTTGACCCCTACCCCCAAAAATTCACAAGTAAGAGAAATAGCAATCCTCAGTTATCAATATCCTAATTCGCAGATTACATCATCTTCTTCCGATTCATTATCCTTAAAGAGTTCTGATCCGGTAGATTCTATAACCGAGTGGTATAAGAGTAAGATTAAAAATGAGGGTATGAATATAAAAACTTTTGTAACGACAAAAGCTAATGATAGAGTGGAAAATGTCTTAGTCGGATCAAGGTCCGGTACCCAGATAAGAGTTGAAATTAAAAAAGAACCCTCTGACAACGCTGTCACCATTTCAATTACCAAGGCTTCCTCGTAATCCTGTATTTTTTTTAAATTAATGCTAATCAGCTACGATTTTTTTGAATGAACTTTGCAATTTAATTATTGCTTGACAAGACAGACGCGCTTTTGTAACATACTCACACAGTTGAAACTGCCCTTTAAAACGACCTGCTGATTTACTAGACTGAATTCTATTTATTATTATGAGAGTTATCAGCTTACCGCAGAAAATAATTATAAGTGAGTACTTTTCATTAGCAGGCAGTAAGACCGCCTTTATTTTCTCTAAAATTAAAAATTTATTTTCAACTTTTTACATAAACATGAGCACTTTTCTTAAAGAGAGGAAAGCATTTGCAGCATCGGAACAATCTTCGCAGAGTTTCTATAGTAAAAAAAACTTCAAGATTTGGAAGTCCGTCGTAATAATTATAGCCGCTATACTATTAATATACGGAGGAGCAAAGATAGTTAAAAGTTTGAATTTAGGCAATAATTCCGTTGCAGGAGAAAAAATAGACGTACTACCCGCAAGAGCTTCTCAGGATATTAATAAAGAATTTACCTTTCCCTTAAAAAATAATGATGGAGAAGAGGTTTCGAGTATCCGGATGACAATTGATAAAGTAGAATTAAGAGACCAAATAATTATTTCCGGAAAACCAGCCACTTCAGTTAAAGGAAGGGTTTTTTTGATAATTAATCTAAAAATTAAAAATGAGTTCAATCAGACGATTAACATAAACACCCGTGACTATATAAGGTTATCTGTAAACAATAACGGGGAAGAATGGCTCGCTCCGAATATCCACAACGATCCGGTAGAAGTTCAGGCAATATCTACAAAACCCACAAGACTCGGTTTTGCCATCAATGAAAGCGACAAAAACCTGGAACTTATGGTGGGTGAGATAAATGGTGATAAGGAAAAGATCTCGCTTGACCTAAGATAAACAAATCACGACCTAACGGCCGGAGTTTTCTGGAGACTACCGTCTGTGATGAGTTTGAAAATGTTCAATTCATCCGCAAGCTTACGCATGCGGCTTTCTTGAACAATTATAAAATGCAAAACGACTATTCCACTAATAAAATTTCTAACACACTTATGCTGGAAATAAAAAAAGCTCTTCAAAGTGTGTCGACTTACGGCAGTGTTGAAATTTATGTCCAAAAGGGGATTGTAAGTCAGATAACAGTTCGAAATATCAAAAAAACGGCTCAAAAAGGAAAATTTTAAAAATATCCCAAGGCATGTTCCAGTAATTTGGAATTAAGTAGGTTTAGTATAAAAAGGGGATAAATAATTCTTAAAAGAATAATACTATAATTTTATAGTTATTAAACAATTTTTCTTAAGAATACGCCTATTGACAAAACTGTCGAGTTTGTTATAAATATTACTAAGTAATTATTAATTAATTACAGCCTATATAAATAGAATATATTGATCTGCCCAACTAATTTAATTACCTATATTAAATTTAGAGAGCTGACCGCAAACGGAGGCTCTCCAGTTTAACCTAATTCCGCTTTTCGCGGAGTTGAACTGGGGCGCCTCCGTTTTCGTTTATAGCCTATTTGGCTAAAAAAGGAAACGGATCTAAAAAAATTTAGGTGAAGTGCCCGAGTATAGCTCGGACCAATCAGGAAAGGGGGTGAATAAAAATATATGACAGACTTACAAAAGAAAGTAGTATCAGCTTTAGCTGCTGCTACATTGTTAGTTAACTCCGCACTTCCTGCATTTGCAGGAACTACCCTTATACTTTCCGGAAACGGTTCAAGTTCTGATAATAATGCTGATGTCAATTTGAATTCAACGACAACAGTTGTTCAGAGCAATCAGGCCGACATTGAAAATGATGTCGACATCGATGCTGATACCGGAGGTAACAGTGCTGATGACAACACTGGAGGGGAAGTGGATCTTGAAACAGGAGATATTACTACTCAGGTCGGTATTACAAACGCAGCAAACAGCAATGTTGCTGAGGTTGAAGAATGCGACTGTGAAGGTGATGTTGACGTTTTAATCTCTGGCAACGGCACATATTCTGATAACACTGTTGATTTGGACAAGAAATCCTCAACAACTGTTTTTCAGGATAACAACGCAGATGTCGATAATGATGTCGATGTTGATGCTGATACCGGAGACAACAGTGCTGATGACAATACCGGTGGTTCAATTACCCTTAAAACAGGTGATGTCGATGTAAAAAGCATAGAAATCACAAACGCTCTTAATACCAATTCTGCCTTAGTTGGCGGAGGAGGAAGTGCTGGTGATTTAAGTGCTTGGATAATCGGCAACGGATCTCACTCAGACAATGATATCGATCTTCTTTTAGACCGAAGCGTAACATTGGTTCAAGCCAATGAAGCTGACGTCGATAATGATGTCGATGTTGATGCTGATACCGGAGACAACACTGCTGATGACAATACTGGCGGAGAAGTTGATGTAGAAACCGGCGATGTTGATGTCAAGGTTGGACTTGACACTATGGCTAACTTCAATTGGGCAGAAGTGGATTGTCCATGCCTTTTTGATGATGTTTTGGCCAAAATCGCTGAAAACGGAACTGAATCTGACAACGACATAAAAGCAGAACTTGGAAGTGACTTAACA
>JAQULX010000273.1 GCA_028718465.1 Dehalococcoidales bacterium
CTCCAGTTGTATACAGGAGATATCCCCCGTCCGCACTACCCGGCCAGTGATATCATAGGTATCAGTGGCAATACCCAGTTCAACCTCTGACCGGTAGGTCTTGGTCTCATCAAACAGGTACTCTATCACCCGGGTGGCCTGTCCCAGGCAAACAGGCAGGACGCCCGTGGCAAGGGGATCCAGTGTGCCGGCATGACCGGTGTGTCTTTCCCCCGTAATCCTTTTCACAGCCGCTACTACGCTGAATGAGGTCTTATATTGCGGTTTATTGATATTGATAATGCCGTTCATTTTTCTTCGTCAGCGGGCGGCTTCTCTCCGATAACCCTGTCCATATAGGCGAGGAGGTTGGCTCCCCGCTCAATGGAGCTGTCCCAGGAGAAATGCAGCTCAGGTATCCGCCTTATCTTCAGGCGTTTGGCAAGGTTGCTGCGGAAAAATCCTGAAGAGTGACCAAGGGCTTCCAGGATTTCCTTTTTTCTCTCCTCTTCACAGACGCAGCTCACCAGGACTCTGGCATACCGCAAATCGGGAGTTGTTTCCACCGCATTGATAGAAATATATCCGCTAAGGCGGGGATCTTTGGCCTCTCGCAGCAGCATATTGCTTATCTCGGCGCGAATAAGCTCATTCACTTTCTCGATTCTATGAGTCTGGGGCATAGCTGATCACCCCCTGTTTATATTCTAATGCCTTGCACCGGTTGGATACCCGGCAGAGTGAAATTTCATCAGATTTAATCAAAAGGTGGGCCGCGCTGTCGCTGCACCCACCCTGGAGAAAACGGCTTTCAACTGGCCGGATTTAACTGGATTTCTGTTTCTGGTAGGACTCCAGAATATCGCCGGGCTGAAAATCATTGAAGTCCTTAAGACTGATACCACATTCGAATCCGGCAGCGACTTCTCTGACATCATCTTTGAAACGCCGCAGGCTGGCAACGCTGGTATCGGAAATCACCTTGCCTTTACGAATGGCACGGATCGGCAGGTTCCGGCTGATTTTCCCTTCAGTAATATAACACCCGGCAACCTTGGCTCCTTTACCGGCCGAAAAGACCTGGCGGACTTCAGCATGACCTTCGATCACTTCGATGATGGTCGGTTCGAGGAGCCCTTTCAGCGCTTTTTCTACATCATCTATCAACCCATAGATAACATTATAGACCCGGATATCGACATTCTTGGCATCAGCCAAACGGCGGGCGCCGATATCGACATCTGTATTAAAACCAATAATCAGTCCTCCGGAAGCCAGGGCCAACATAACGTCGCCCTCCGTAATCTTACCCGTGGAACTATGAATGATCCTGACCTGTACCTCAGGAGTCGCCAGGCGCTCCAGAGAGTTGCGGATAGGTTCGACGCTTCCCTGGACATCGGTCTTCAATATGATATTAAGCTCTTTGACCTTGCCGGCCGAAATCTCATCATAAACAGTATCCAGCCGCATGCCCCTGGCTTCAGGCTGCTTCTGCTTCAACTGACGCTGCTGCACGATAGAGCGCGCTTCAGCCTCGCCACTGACTGCCGTAATCGCATCTCCAACCTGGGGCACCTCATTCAGTCCCAGTATCTCAACCGGGGCAGCCGGTTCAGCTTTTCTGACCTGCTTGCGCTTGTCATTAAACATCGCTTTGATCTTTCCCCAGGTGGTCCCTACCACTACTATATCGCCCGGCCTCAAAGTGCCATTCTGAACCAGGACCGTAGCCAGCGGCCCGCGGCTTTTATCCATCTCGGCTTCAATAACTACTCCGGCGGCCGGTTTTGAAGGATTAGCTTTGAGATCCTCTATTTCTGCCACCAGTAAAATATTTTCCAATAAGTCCGAGATGCCTTTCTTTTCCTTGGCGGAAACCGGAACCGCGATAATATCTCCTCCCCAGTCCTCTACCAGCAGTCCGTTGGTCGCCAGTTGCTGCTTCACCAGGTCCGGATTGGTTCCCTCTTTATCGATCTTATTAATGGCCACTACGATAGGCACACCGGCGGCTTTAGCATGGTTGATAGCTTCGATCGTCTGGGGCATAACGCCGTCATCAGCGGCAACGACCAGAACGGCGATATCCGTGACCTGGGCGCCGCGAGCACGCATGGCCGTAAAGGCTTCGTGTCCGGGGGTATCCAGGAACGTCAGCTTCTTGCCGTCTATTTCGACCTGGTAGGCGCCGATATGCTGGGTAATGCCTCCTGCCTCTGAAGCCATGACGTTGGCCTGGCGGATAGCATCCAGCAAACGGGTCTTGCCGTGATCGACATGTCCCATAATGGTCACTACCGGCGGACGGGTTTCGAGATCAGCACCTTTTTCTTCTTTAACCTGTTTCTTGATTTTGCCGGCGGCGCTGGTGCCCGTTTTTGCCCGGGCTTTGGGTTTGACATCATAGCCAAAACCGTTGGCTACCAGAGTAGCGACTTCATAATTGATTACCTGATTAACATTAGCCATGATGCCGTTGCGCATCAACTGCTTGACGGCTTCAATAGGACTTATACGCAAAAGATCAGCCAGATCCTTGACGCTCAACGAGGCAGGAAGCTCAACCAGGGGCGCTTTTTGAGTAGTGGAACGATCACCTACCTTAATATCACCGGACTTACCAACGTTTGCCACTAATCATTTCTCCTTCCAAATTCAACCATCTGTACTCTATAACGCCTTTGCGTAAATTTCAAGTTTTTCTCTATTCTCCGGCTTGATATTCGTCCGCAAAGCATAAGCTAGCTTTCCGGTATTAAGGGCGGTCTCCCAGCAACCCGGGACCGGGCATAAATATGCTCCTCGACCGGATTTCTTGCCGGTCAGGTCTACCTCTACTCCGGTCTCTGGATTACAAACCAGGCGAACCATTTCCCGCTTGCCGCCGGTCTTGCGGCAGGCAATGCAGGTCCGCTGTGGAATATGCTTCGCCGGAACGGCGGAAGGTCTAACCTTCGTCATCCGCCTCTTCCTGTTTTCCTTTATTAGAATGGGAATACTTCTTCTTTTTCTTTCGAGGCTTGTCCTCAGAACGACCCGGCCGGTTGATGAATATATCTTCGGCAAAGCGGATCTGGGACTTGCCCAGGTCTCGCGGCTGCATTATGCGGCGCGGGATAAAGGTACTGCTGAGCACTGTTTCCGCTTCGGGTTCCTCGGCTTTAGCCTTTTCAGCTTCCTCTCGCACCGGCTGAGCTTCTGCCGGAGTTTCTTCGATCAGCTCTTCTTCCTCTCCAGCCGGCACCTCTTTCTCAGGTCCGGCTGGTTGCGGGACCAGGACCTTTTCAGCAACAGCTTCCTCCGGTTTAGCAGCAGTTACAGCTTCCGCTTCAACAGCCGCCGCAGCGGCTGCTGCTGGCACTTCCGCCTTCACCGCTTCTACAGGCGGCGCTTTAGCAGCCTTCTCAGCTTCGGCTACCGAGGCGCTCTTGATATCGATCCTCCAGCCAGTCAGTTTGGCAGCCAGCCGGGCATTCTGGCCATCTTTACCGATGGCCAGTGAAAGATGTTTATCGGGCACTACTACGGTAGCAATATCGTTACCTATCTCTACGCTCAATACCTGAGCCGGGCTCAGGGAGTTGGCAATAAAAACCGGAACGTCTTTGTTCCAGGCGACGACGTCGATTTTTTCACCATTCAGCTCATTCACAATATTCTGGATGCGGATTCCCCGCAGCCCCACACAACAACCCACCGGGTCGATACCCTCCTGGCGAGCTGCTACGGCTACTTTGCTGCGATATCCCGCCTCACGAGAGATGGACTTTATCTCCACTATCCCGTTATAGACCTCCGGGACTTCCAGTTCGAACAGCCTCCGCAGCAAGTTCGGGTGAGAACGTGAGACCGTTACTCTGGGACCTTTCGGCGTGCGGGCAACCTCTACGACATACACTCGCAGCCTCTGCCCTAAACGATATCTTTCTCCGGGCGTATGCTCGGTTGAAGGCAAGACCGCTTCGGTACGGCCTAAATTTACGAACACCTGCTTCGGCTCAATTCTCTGGACAACCCCGGTAATGATATCGTTGGATTTACCGGCATATTCATCGAAGATGGCGGTATGTTCGGCCTCATGCAAACGCTGCAAGATAACCTGTTTGGCAGTTTGCGCCGCGATGCGCCCGGCGTTGGCCGGGGTCGATTCGACCATTAAAACATCATCCAGCTTGATATCGGATTTAAGCTTTTTCGCGGCAGTCAGGCTGATATCTTTATGGTCGTCAACAACCTTGTCAACAACGGTCTTTTCCGCCCAGACTTCGACCTTACCGGTTACCGGGCTGATCTTAACTTCGATATTCTGATTGGGAAGGAAGTGCTCTTTACGGTAAGCCGAGACCAGGGCAGATTCCACAGCCGCCAGCACTACCTCTTTAGGCAGGTTTTTCTCGGCCGAGAGTTGAGTTATGGCGAGCAGAAAATCGCTCTTCATTTTGAACTGAACCTCCAGCTCCTGTAATCTCGTATATTCCTGATACTTAACATATTCATAGATATTTTTATAATTAAAAAAGTGGGCGTTAGTCCCACTTTTTATTACCACTCTATATCTAGAAAGAGTATATCATAAGACCGGGAGAAATTCAACCACCTTGGGCACCCATTTTATATTCCGATAAGCAGGAGGTACAGATTCCAGGTGACGATCCCGGTATACACCAGGAGGAATATTGAAGCCGTCCAGAAAGCTGTGCGAGGATAACGGCGAGAGATGTTCAGGATTATCAGCGAGGCCAGAAATACACCGGCTACTTTAAGCACGATCAGCGCAGCCTCGCCGGCAATGTCCACAAGAAGGGGATTGCCCTCACTGGCAATCCCCTTCTGTATCAGAATATTGGTCAAAACTCCATCCGCCACTACCATAATGCCCAGGATAGTGAGCAGATACTTTAAACGGATTTTTCCGATATGTAATGGAGTATTAGCTATTT
>JAQULX010000274.1 GCA_028718465.1 Dehalococcoidales bacterium
GGCCTTCCCCCCGATTCGGCCTGAGCCTATCATCCGATCGCGAACTTTAATCAGATCATCCACGGTTAAATAACGCTCCAGGAGGTTGTTAAACTGCTGGTGGCTGCCGAATAACATACGGGTCAACTCTTGCTGGAGCGCCGTTATCTCTACTGCTTTTTCCGCATCGTTGATATTATTCTCATGGTGCTGGAGAAGCTTGTTATAAATGCTGTCCCAGGGGGCTATGGAGCTGGAACTGATTCTAACCTGTCTCTGACTGGCCGCCGCGGAAATTGCGGATGCTTCACCGCTGCTGAATAATGCTATCAATTTGTCGTCGGAGAACAGGTGCGGCAAGAACATTCTTGAGGAATATCTGTCCCAGACTTTTAAAGGGTGTATATAAACCTGATTTTTGACATGGTATAAATCTATCAATATTTGTGTGGTCTCCCGTATCCGGGCTACTGTACCGGGTGCGTGTTGGTTGCGGGTGAGAGCAAAATAGGTGACGGTATTTAACTCGTACAAATACGGACAGGTAAACTGGAAGAAGTTGGCTAATAGTTCATCAGTCGCCCAACTGTTGACCAGGTCTGAAAGGTTATCAAAAATATAGCAAACATTTTCTCCGTTTTCTTCGATAATCCGGTGGATAGCAGAGCTGAAAAAATCAAATCCTGGTGACGGGTCGACATTAACAATAGTTAGCCCGGGCCTGGCCTCCAGGATTTGAGCGTGTTCCGCAAACTTGACATAAATAACCTTCAGCCCGTCCGAAATGGACTGGAGGGCGATGGATTCAGCAAAAAATGAGTAGTCATTCAAATCATCGACTTGACAGACCACGTTATCGCCCAGGCGGATTCCCTGAAGCAAATCGTCCAGCGCCCTTACACCGCTGCCAACTACTTTGTGCTTGTCCTCGGGCATTACCTATCCCTTTCCGGAACATATTATCAACAGGACAATGAGAGTTACTCTGTTATTATAACTTGAACTTGCTAAAAAGAAGTAATATTGTGCATGTCTGAGGAGTGTTTTAAGCGAAAGTTGGTATTACAGGTCTGTACGCTGCCATATTTCCATAATAGCATCGTGTATAACGAACATATATAAGTCGCCTGAAATATCTGCCGGTCTGTCACGCTGGAAGCCTGATAATGGTGTCATGCTGGAAGCCCCTCCCCCGTCATTCCGTGCTCGACACGGAAGCTACCCGGTCTCCTTCTCCCCTTCCTTAATCATTAATCATTATTCCTCCCCCTTCCCCACGAAGCATCTTGGGTGGGGTGGCCTCTCTCCATTCCTTATTCCTTAAGCCTGAATCCTGATTCTGTCCCTGGCTTACTCTGCTATCTCTTCAGCTCTGTACTTTGCTTCAAATCTCGCTTCGTAGCCATATTTCCAGAATAGAGCCGCAATAATACCGCCAATAATCGGGGCAACGATAAATAGCCATAATTGAGAGAGCGCGTCCCCACCTGC
Organism: Dehalococcoidales bacterium; assembly: GCA_028718465.1. Next base: position 1,471 of record JAQULX010000274.1, read on the forward strand.
AAACACGGCTGGCCCCAGGCTTCTGGCCGGATTTACTGAAGTTCCCGTAATTGGAATGCCAACAAGGTGAATCAATGTTAAGGAAAGCCCGATGGATATTCCCGCGAACCCTTTTGGCGCGTTCTTATGTGTCGAGCCGAATATCACAAACAGGAATATAGCAGTCAGTACAACTTCGGCAACAAAAGCGCTCGCCATTGAATATCCGGCTGGAGAATGGATGCCGAAGCCGTTTTGCCCCAACCCATTTTTCATGATTGAAAAGTCGGAAAGACCGCTGGCAATCGCCCAGAGGATACAGGCACCAATGATGCCGCCGGCACATTGAGCTATAATGTAAAGCAACCCATCCCGCACGCTTATTTTTCTTGCCACCAGCATAGCTATGGTAACGGCAGGGTTAATATGGCAGCCCGAAATGTTGCCTATCGCATAAACCATCACCAGCACCGATAACCCAAAAGCAACTGAAATGCCGGCAAACCCGATAAATTCGCCGGCAATTACCGCACTTCCGCACCCCATGAAAACCAGAACCATGGTCCCGATAAGTTCAGCGGAATACTTTCGCATATAACTCTCCTTTTACAATTAGAAGTATACTTGGAATAACGTTATCTTGAGCTTGTCACAGTGAAAACTAATTTTCCGACTCTGTCTGTTAATAAGCGTTAGCTTTCAACTGGAACTACCAACGCCATGATAACATAAACCCAGAAACCTATGCTACCCGCGAATAATGAAGCAACAGCAAAAATTCTTATAATAGTGGGGTCAATGTTGAAATATTTTGCCAGGCCGCCGCAAACACCGAAGAGCACGCAGTTCGTTCGACTGCGATAAATTTTCCTGTCCATTACAACCTCCCGAAAAAAAGGTGTGTTCAGAATCTTGACCAAATTATATAGGCGAGTGTAAGGAAAGTAAATACATTTTGTAACAACTCGATGCAAATAAGGTCATCGTCTTCCTCAAAAGCACACCAAAACAATCATCCCTTCAATACTTAACATAAAGATGGCCAGCTCAAAACTATATATGGTGCAAGAAGTGATTGAGATAAAAAGGTGTCATGCCGGAGGCCTATCCCTCTCCCCCTCCTTAATCATTAATCATAATTCTCTCCTTATCCCCTTCATGAGGTAATTATCCGGCTTTATAAATCATTACCATTGTAAAGTCATACAGGGTATTAAATTTTCATTTTTACGAAATTAATCAAGACCCTTTTACTAATGAGTACTACATATATATTCTTCAAAAAAATGATGGATCTTACTATTTGCTGCAAACTAAAATAATCATGATATTTTTTGCTGATTGGTTAATAGTGAATATGGGACAAAAAAATCTATTATCGTCTGGAGGTTCATATGAGTGTTTGGCAAATGGTAGTATTGGCTATTATCATTATTGGGGCCATCAACTGGCTGCTGGTAGGCTTGTTCAGGTTTGATCTTGTGGCTGCAATTGCTGGAAGAAGATTCGGAGAGACAAACGCGTTTAACCGGCTGATCTATATAATAGTCGGTATCTGCGGATTGATTGCGATAACAATATTCTTTATATGATTTAACCCTTGATGATGGTTAGAGCCCTGGCAAGGATATAAGACATCATGAGGTGCCTCGCAGCCTTTTAAGTACGCTCTAAAATCAGCTGAATTCCGGTTTATAAAAGGCATCTGATTCTCATCAGATGCCTTTTGCTAAGGCGTTAGTAATGTAGTTTTTCTCGCCGCTGGACGAACATGAGCGTCACGACTCGAGCAGGCTTGCCGTTCAGGGTGAAGGCGTAAACCATCAGGTTGATTTGAGGCGCTATTTTTACAAATAGCTCAGGATATTTCGGAAGCTCAGTCGGGGGACATTGATAAAAGGGCTCACAAGTGTCTGAAGCTTCTGAAGTATTCCCTGGAATACGACAGCCAAAGGTGATATTGCCCCGACAAAAAACCCTGCTTAAATGGGAGCTGGGAGTTGTTGCTCCCAGCTTTTTCCCCTTGTAACTTTGTCTATGAATAGTGCTGTTTTCGAATTATTTAGGAAACCTTGACCACCAGCGATGCAGCGCTATCACCAGCCGCGCATCCGGCAAACAGGCCGTATCCGCCTCCGATCTTTATTAGCTCTTCGATAAGCTCGATCGTAGCGCGGGCTCCGGTAGGTCCCTGGGGATGTCCCCAAATTAGTGAACTGCCGTAGTTATTAAAAATCTCGGGTGGGATATTCATCACGCCGCCCATGACAATATCGTTGACACTGAACGGATTATGAGTCTTGACCGCTTTCAGGTCTTTAACCTCTATTCCGGCATTCTTAAGTGCCATCTCGGCTGATGGGGCAACTGCCGCCGCCATGCGGGCTTTCTTCGCCCTGGCGAAGCCGTAGCTCAGTATCTGTATTGTGATATTCTTGTCTTTACTGAGTGCTTTGGCGTTTTCCTTGGTGGTCACAATCAGACCGGCATTACCGTCGGCCGGGTGTGTCTGTGCAGCGTAAGTAATGCAGCCGCCCTCAATTACTGGCTTGAGAGAGGCCATCCCTTCTTTGGTGTGCGGCCGGATACCCTCATCGGCATCCAGAGTAACAACCTGTTTCTTGCTGATGGGATGCTCAATTGGTAGCATATATTCTTTCTGGAATGCCCTGTCATTCGCCATGGCCATGAGGTATTGTTCATAGCGGCGTATCGCCATTTCGTCGGCTTGCTCTTTGGTAATACCGCCGTAGTCCTGGGCTACCCATTCCGCAGTCTGGACCATTTCAACGCCCCCGTATGGGCAGGTTAAGTTGTCCATAAACCAGTCCTCATAAATCGGTTGTCCGCCGGGACCGTTTGGATTCGGCCATACCGAGTGAGGCGAGTTCGAGGCTCGGTCGGTGCTGGTTGCCAGGATACACTGATACGTATCGGTTTCTATTCTCGAGGCGGCGGTGAAGATGCAGGCCGCACTCGTAGCGCACGCCTGGCTGATGAGAGGGCCGGTGATCCTGTCATTTCCCAACTGGGCGCAAAACCAGGGTGCCGCGTGGAAGATCTTTTTTTGCCCTACCGTCATTCCTAATACAACCCCATCGAAGATATCCGGCGTGTAACCCCTGAGAGCCAGGAATCTCTTGGCGGTTGCAGCCCCAAGTTCTATCGAATGGATATTTTGGAGCGAACCCTGCCATCTGGCAAATGGCGAAGACCAGTAGCCTTTGTGTGGAATGTAACTCTTGGTAAACATAATACTCCTTCTCTTATTTTTCGACTATCATACTAAAGATATCTCATTTCAACATTTTGTTCAAATTTTAATGAACCGGTTAACTGAGTTACAAGGCTGGCGAGAGGAAAAAGAAAACCGTCCGGCCAAGCTCACAAGGCTGAAAGACCGGACGGTTAGTTTGTTTGCCGCAGAGGATCAG
>JAQULX010000275.1 GCA_028718465.1 Dehalococcoidales bacterium
AAGCCCTACACGAATATTTTCGTATCTTCAGTCATTAAATCCAGGCTTGGATATAAGGTTTTCATGACTAATTCAATGCGTCTTACGGGGGAGTCTGTTGCTGTTAACCGGGGTGAGTCAGTTTTCTTTTCTCTGGAACTTACAGTAAATTTGGCGCCGGGTGTCTATGATCTTGGAGCAACCGTATTCGATCGGGTAGCCAATAAATGGATATTTTTTCACAACATTACCTCCTTTGTGGTCGAGGAGGACCCACGATTTGACGGAATAGCCTTTATGAATCCAAAACTTCTGAGTTTAAAAGTTTTATCTCAATAAAGTAAAAGATGCGATTAACTCCGAACACTGGCGTAAGCTGCCGTACCCTCGGCGCGTAGAAGAGGACATTTTAATTCTTAAAGTGGAGAGAAACGTGTCTTGACCGAGCGCCGGGTCCTCTTAAGGATAACTTCAGAATAGGAAGCCAGATATGCTTTGTCACGAATATAAATGCATATTTATTCATATTCCCAAGACCGCAGGTCAGAGTATTGAACATGTTTTTCTCCGTCTATTGGGGCTGACTTGGGAAACACGTTCCCCACTACTTCTTAAACCTAATGGAGATCCAAAGCTTGGGCCGCCCACGCTTGCTCACCTTAAGGCTTCAGAATACGTTAAATGCGGACATGTGACACAAGAGCAATTTGCTTCATATTTCAGATTTTCTTTTGTAAGAAATCCATGGGACAGATTGGTCTCTGAATATAGATATCGTGGTTTGCAAGGAAAGTTTGATTTTAAAACATTTCTTTTCAAGCACTTCCCAAAGCCAAATTGGACCGATGAGTATCGTCATGTTATTCCACAGTACGATTTCTTGTTTGACGAGGAAGGTTTCCAATTAGTAGATTTTATAGGCAGGTTTGAGAATTTACAGAATGATTTTAATGAGGTATGCCGTACGCTTGGCATCCCACGAAATACCCTTCCTTATGCCAATAAGTCATCATGGGATAGTGTCGTTTCTAGAGATTCCAGGAAGTTCCTAGAAGCTATGAGAAGGTTGCTCTATGCTAAAAGCATAGTCAAAAACACCTTACGACAATATACCGAATACTACGACGATGAAGCGAAAGAATTTGTAAGACATTTATATAAAAACGATATTGAAACCTTCAAATATCAGTTTGAAAAATAACAGCAAGATATCAGAACAAGCTACCGAAAGCCTAACGAGTCGGTGGATTGTATGAAAACTCATTGTTTAGGTATAAAAATCAAGGTGTTGGTTCAGTTTTGCAAACGTTAAAAAATACATGCATTTAGTACAACTTCAACCTTTGCTGATGTCTCTATTGTCTCTATTTAAGAGGAATAATTATGCATGTGGTTAAAAACAATATTTGGCTATGGATGAATAAAATATTCGCCGCTATAGAGCTGAAAAACAAAGTTTCCGACCGGTCCAAAGAAAAAGCGTTCTCCTGGCTTTACAACGTTGTAATACCTAGCGGTGGACTACCAGTTAGCACAAGGCAAAATGTTTCATATCCGGAGGTCACCGGATATATCATTCCAACACTTTATGACCTTGGAAAAAAAGGGTTCGCAAGGGATTTGGCCCTATGGTTGATTTCTGTGCAACACCCTGATGGCGCTTTTTGCGCACCAGACGGGATGCCCTACACTTTTGATACTGGTCAGGTTCTGCGCGGCCTGTTGACGGTACTCGATGACATGCCTCAAGCGAAAGAGCCTACCATAAAGGCCTGTGACTGGATTCTTACTCAGATTCAATCTGACGGAAGAATTACCACTCCCTCGACCGATATGTGGCGCCTACCTGAAGATAAGATGGTCAACGACAATATTCACCTGTATGTTTTGCCACCCCTCATGGAAGCGGGCAGGAGACTTGGGAAGTCCGAGTATGTGGATGCTTCCCGTCATGCATTAACGTATTACAAGCAACGTCCTGATTTGATATCGTTCACGACACTATCCCATTTCTATGGATATGTTATGGAAGCGCTCTTTGATTTGGGAGAAACGGATTTGGCGAAACAGGGCATGAAAGAAGTAGCCGCATTGCAGAAATTCAATGGAAGCATACCTGCATATCCAGGCGTGGATTGGGTATGCAGTCCCGGCGTTGCCCAATTGGCCATTGTATGGTACAAGCTGGGGATGAGCGACCGGGGGGATGCTGCCTTAAGATATCTGAAAGGAATCCAGAATAAGAGCGGCGGTTTCTTTGGGAGTTATGGCAAAGGAGCCAACTATTTCCCTCGTGAAGAACTTCCCTGGGCAGCAAAGTATTTCTTAGACGCCTGTCATTGGTCTCAGCGGAAAGCTGAAAGCTCAAGGCTGAAGGCTCAAAGCTGAAAGGCGAAGGTCTCGAGACTTCAAAATGCGGATATGTATTTTCACATCTGACATTGATAAAACGGCATCGGAGGGGATGACTGTATTAGATGGCGTAAATTCCTCCATCCACGCACGTGCCAATGATAATATTTATGTCACAGGCTATGGATGGCCGACTTTGAAATTAGACTCCAGGAGAGTCTATCCTCTTGAGCACCGCCATAAATTAAGAACAAAGTTTTTTTGCAAACTCCTCAGCGCAATAGATAATAACAAGTGTATTCCTGCTTCGTTAGCACTCATTCCGGTTTATTTCATACAAAGAGAGATCTTCGATACTTTGTTATCTTTTGTCCCTGATGCGTTGATCCTTTCCGGCCTACGTTGGAACAAGGAATTTAGTTTTTTTATTAAAAGAAAAATGCCGGATCTTCCTTGCTATTGTAAGCATAATTGTATCGAATTATTGTCCGAAGAGCATTGGAAAAAGTATGACCCGTCGGTGAAAGTCAGTATTGTTCTTCCAACATATAACGGAGCTAAATATATCCGAAAATCAATCGATAGCTGCTTGGGACAAACCCATAGTAATTTGGAGCTGATTATTGTGGACGATGCTTCAACCGATGAAACACCTCAGATCATTAACTCTTATTCAGACAAACGTATAAAATACATTAGGCATTCCAGGAATCTCAAGCTTCCCCGAGCCTTAAATACAGGCTTTAAGCAAGCCACGGGTGAATATCTAACCTGGACGTCGGACGATAATTTTTATGATGTAAATGCCATAGAGATAATGGTCAAATGTTTATTAACATATCCGCAAATAGGCTTTGTGTATGCGGATCAATACCATATTGATGAAAACGACCATATAAAACAATACATTGCCGTAGGACCGGTTGAAAGTTTACAATTAGACAATTTGATCGGGGGATGCTTTCTGTATCAGCGAAAGGTATACGAGGGGATTGGAGAATACAACCCGGATTCTTTTCTGGCGGAAGATTACGATTATTGGGTCCGCATATCCAAGCAGTTTCGCATGCAAAGGATCCGTCGCCCCCTGTATTATTACCGCCTGCACAAAGATTCCCTCACAGCCAAGTATGGAAGATATGGCAGCCAGCTTGCCGAGGAAGTGGCTGAGAGGATCAGGAAGGACCATAAGGTGAGTTAGCGATGAAGTTTCTCGTTGTATTCGGTACAAGACCGGAAGCAATAAAACTCATCCCTGTTATCCAGGAGTTAAGGCGTCGTGCGCCGGCAGCAGAGGCGATAGTCTGCGTAACCTCTCAGCATAGGCAAATGCTTGATCAGGTTTTGGATCTGTTTTCCATTAAACCGGAATTTGATTTAAACCTTATGAGAGAAAACCAGGACCTGGCAAGCTTAACCGCGTCTATTCTTGAGCATCTTAAGAAACTTATCGATCAAGTTAAGCCTGACTGGGTTCTTGTACAGGGTGATACGACTACCACCTTTTCTGCCGCACTTGCAGCATACTACAGTAGGACTAAGGTTGCCCATGTGGAAGCCGGTTTGAGAACAAGGAATAAGTATTCCCCGTTTCCTGAAGAGATAAATAGATGTCTTACCAGCTGTATCGCCGATTTACATTTTCCTCCGACAACTGTTGCAAAGACTAACCTGCTTAATGAGGGGATTGATGCGAAATCAATCTGGGTTACAGGCAATACCGTAGTAGATGCCTTGCAAAGTATCTCAGCGAAATTGAACGAAGAAAGCATGTATCATGAGTCCCTCAATTTTTTGGATCCAGGCAGAAGAACTGTTTTAGTGACCGGCCATCGCCGGGAAAGTTTTGGACCTAAGTTACAAGAAATCTGCTTAGCTGTGAAGGAGATAGCGCTTACTCATAATGGAGTCCAAGTGGTCTATCCCGTGCATCTAAACCCATCCGTATGGGATCCTGTCCATAAGATCCTGGGAGGAATTGAAAATATTCATTTAATTTATCCTCTCGATTATTTGTCTTTTGTCTATTTAATCAAAAAAGCAGACTTGATTATTACCGATTCGGGCGGTGTTCAGGAAGAAGCGCCCTCGTTAGGCAAATATGTTTTGATCACCCGGGACATTACAGAAAGGCCTGAGGGGGTAGAAGCAGGGATAGCCAAATTGGTTGGAGCCGACAAGGACATGATATGTGAGGCTGCTTTCGCCGCATTGAATGGCAATTTGTTGTCACCTGAAGAAATTAAAAGGAGAAATCCTTACGGAGATGGCCAGGCCAGTCGGAGAATTGCAGAAGTTCTTTTACAAGGAAGTTGCAGAGAATTTGGCTCCGCAGAATAACACGGTAATAGCAGCCAGTTTACAATATGCAGCGTCTTCAGTCATATACTTCAGACTAATCATTTGTCCAGCTCAATAATGAATACAAAGAAGATTTTCGGACAGATCCTGCACGAAAGCCTTACGCTCAGGAAATTCACCTTACCACCGGAGCTGAGAGAATCACGTAAGATAGTTCAGGCATTGAATTGTATTACACAAAGATGG
>JAQULX010000276.1 GCA_028718465.1 Dehalococcoidales bacterium
AATGGGCGATTGGGAACCTTCTGAAAAATTGGCAGTGCTATATTCATTCGATACTTACACATTAACTGAAATATCTTCAGAACTCAATATTCGGCTGGAGATTCCGGTTCTGGATTGGACAGCACCCGGGCTGAACGCTCCTACAGTCGGGGTATTCACATTTGATTTCAGCTTACCTGTCAATCCTGGTCAAGTAATCGATGTCGGACAGACCATAGAAACAACAGGCGTATCTATTACTTTAGACGAGATTTCAATAAGCCCATGGGAAACAAAAGCTATTTTTCGATTTAATCCTCCGTATGATGAAAATGTACCAATTCCTATAGCCTCAATGACTCTTCCTGACGGTAAATCAGCTAATGAATCATATAGTCAGAATATGGTAACAGCATACCAGATAGGTTTCATGGGTGATTTTACAGAGAAGCAGGGAGAATGGACCATAGTAATAAGCGAGTTGATCTTCCCTCCCGATATGTCACAAGCAACTCCTGTTCCTGGGAATCCCGGAGTTTTTTACGGTAATTCAAGCGATACAGAGCGCCTGGAAGGTCCCTGGACATTTCGTTTTCAAGTTCCGTAACCCTTGCATTAATAAGTTCATGAGTGATAGTATAGGGGAAAATTTAGATTCCCTGAAGGAGAGATATGGATTTGGTAATTTGGGTTATCTATATTGGGTATATTGGTCGGAATTTCGCTGCTCTATGCCTTAAATTTATGCGTGAAAGCTTTACAGATATATATCAAAAAGAACAAGCATGATTCATGACAGGCAAGGTTTCAAGACTATTAAGTCGCATCTTGGGATGACATCCTCTCAATGGAGGTAGAGAATGAACAAAATACTGACATTTCTATCTGTCTTAATGATGCTAAGCCTCACTTTCCCAACCGGCTGCAATAACAATATGCCCGTTAAAGAAGATAATCGCTGGCTGGATTTACTCGGTATCATGCCGATCAATGAGGATACATTAAAGGCTGTATATATTAATGATTTCAATGAAATCTTGGAGAGATCTGAGGAATATTCGTCATTAAAGTTTAAATATGCGATATCCTTTAGTCATCCGCTAATCGGCGCTCAATACTACGATGAACAAGAATGGAAGCAAACATTAACATTCACCCTGCAAGATATTGAACAGAGTATTTACGCTGGTGCCCCCTCCATAGCGGGTATGCCTCAATTTCGTATTTATGAAGCAGTACATTGCCAGTTCGATAGTGGGAAACTCGATAATGCATTAAAATCCGGAGACCTGGGGGATATACTTGAGATCATTCCTTATCAAGGGCAGCAATTCTACAGTTGGGGTGGGGATGACGAGATTAGTCTTTCACGTCGTAGTGCTTTACGCCCGCTGGGAATAGGATACAGGCTTGCATTATTAGATGACTATCTGTGCTGGGGCAGCTGGACAGATGGCATTAAGGAAATGATTGATTGTTATAGCAATAATGTGAACTCACTGGCTGATAAAGAAGAATACCAACAACTTGCCGGAGCCTTGGTGGATATTGGTACGGTAACGGCATTCTTCTCTTTGGAATCTCAATCGCTCAGCAGTGTTAAAGAATGGCGTGAACAAACTCCGCATGGATTTAATGACGATCAAAATCAGCGTTTCGTTGCAGCTACTGATGGATCAGTTCTTCTCAAGCCCTATCGAGCTTATGCTTCCGGAGCCGGTTTCGATGAAAAAGGATTCTATTCAGTAATTGTGATATTAAACCCGGATAATGCGACTGCTCGTAGCAATAAGTCTTTGCTTGAACAGCGTATCAATCAAAATATGAGCGTATGGAGAGGTTTTAACTGGTCGGATCTTATAGAAGATATGGAAATCACAAACGAAGACAAACTTACTACTGCGAAATTATATGGTCCAATTGTAGAATACTGGTCGTCTTTTGATAAATGGAATGGGAATTATGAACCACTATTGGTATCTGAGTAGGAGACGCAAACAAAGTAAAGGAGAAACACAAATGAAGAAAAAGAAAATATTGGTATTTCTATCTATTTTACTGATACTAACCCTCATTCTTTCAACCGGCTGCAACACCAATGCGCCGGCCACAGAAACAAGCACGACTGCCGCACAAACTACCGGTACAACTGACATAGAATCCAACCGCTGGCTGGACTTGCTCAACGTTCTTCCCGCCAATGAGACTACCTATAACGCCGCATTTCTACGGGATGATGCTTACTGGGCTCAAATGACTACTCAATATCCCCAGGCGGTATCACCTCTTTATCCTGACGATTCGGCATGTTTAATCCCCTTGTTCGGAGAAAGCCGAGATTCTTATTCCGACGAAGCCTGGCTGGCAGAACTGGGATTCACGAAAGCCGATGCCAACAAATCAATATACGCAGGATTGGCACCTCTCCCGCTTCGTTATCAAGCAGTGTATGGTCAGTTTGATAAGTCTAAAATTGAAAATGCCGTAAAAAACGGACCTTATAAAATCTTGCCGGAAACAGTAGCTTATCAGGGATACGATTTCTACAGTTGGGGCGATGATAACCAGATTTCCCTTAATAATAAAACTCCGGTCAGACCTATGGGTATTGGGAACCGAATGGCTCTGATTAACAATTTCATTTTCTGGGTACAAAGCACCAGTAAAATGCAGGACATGATAGATTGCTATTCTGACAAAATCGATTCGCTGGCAGATAGTAAGAGCTTTCAGGAACTAGCCGAAGTATTAGCAGAAGCCAATACCTTCCGGGCTTTCTTTTCATCTGTTTCATATTCATTAGACAACATCAAAGAGCAATACAGAAGCGCTTTCGAGCAGTCCGAAAATATGTCTGATCCCGTTAAACGTCTAATAGCAGAATATCAAAATTCAGAAGTACCCTTGCTGAAACCATTTGACGCTTTAGCTACCGGTGTCGGTGTCGACGAGAAAGGCTACTATTTGATTATTGCCCTATTTAATTCCAACTCAAGTGTGGCTAAAGAAAATGCTGCTATTTTTGAACAGCGTATTAAGCAAATGACGGAACCATTTAGCGGCAAGACATGGCAGGACTTAACTACAGAAACAGAGGTCTATTACGAGGGGCAGGTAACAACGGCTAAACTGTATGGAGAAGCCGGCAAATACTGGAATGAATTCGCGATAATAGGCTCCGGGATGGTTCAACCACTGGTGATTCATGAATAACATGTATTGCAGCAGAAGGGAAATAGATACCAGCAGAGTGATAAGAAAATGACAAACAAAATGAAATTACTTATGGGCTTAGGGGTTCTTGGAATTGTATTGCTTGCAGGCGGAATCTGGTTTTTACTGGATTCCAATGAGCAGGTTCAGGGATTAGAGATAATAGTGCTACCTGCTCCCGGTAACGTTTTGTACAATTCACAGAACGAGTCTTCCGAAGTCTTGTTAAAAAATATTCAGGTCAAAAGAAGTATCAGCGACAAGCAATACATTTTTCCGTGGCTTCCAGAAAAAATTGAGCCCGATGACCAAATATTGGTGGTCAGTGGCAGTATCCAAAACAATCATCCTGATTACAAAGAAATCGGCATGTATGCCGAAGGTTACGATGAAGCAGAAAAACAGGTTTCATGGACGCTCGATGCCGCGCATATTGCCGGTCAGATTGGGCTGCACCTTGAGAACGGCGAGAGTGGTCAATTTACCCTGCATATGAATTTCACCAACGACTTAAATTCTATCCGGATTTATGCCAGCAACTACCCATTTACTCCGCCTTAGATAGAATAATAAAATGATTCTATTTTGCAATATATCGACCATAATATCGTATAAAGTTATATAGGCTGGTTATACGGGAAACGACAGAATGAAAAAGCTGATGCTGTTAATATTGGCGGATTGGATTGCACCTTGAGAACGGCGAGACCGGTGAATTTACCATGCATCTGAATTTCTCCAACGACTTAAAATCTATACGGATTTTTACCTGCGGCTATCCCATCCCTCCGCCATAAACGTTATAAAAGATGTAATTGGATTTAGGAGAACATAGCGGCTTGTCCATAATATCTTCTGTCTGATAAAACCCCCGGGTAGACAGGATAAGGGAGGCAAAGAAAGTGAGAGAACACCGTCGCTGGTTTATTGCGCTGGCTATAATCGCCATCGTTGTTATCACTTCGGTCATGATAACGCTAAGGTACCGCGATGCGCCGGGCAGCATACCAATAAGCGCTATAAGTGATGGCTCCGATGGCGCTATTGTCGCATGGCATAGCGGTGAAGGAATCCATGTCCAGCGTATTAATGCTTCGGGACAAATACTCTTCAAAAAAGGCGGCGTATTAATAAGTGAAGCTAAAGCTGAATTTGACCCTTACGGACCGCAGCAGACATATTTCACTCTTGTGAGTGATGGTACCGGAGGGGCAATAATTGCCTGGGCTAATAAATCCTACCAGCCGACAGACCGAAACGACCCGGCATACTTCGACCCTCTTCCCTTTTTTATTCAACGGGTAAGCGCCGTAGGTGAACTGATGTGGGATGAGACTTATGTATCCGTTGGCGAAAGATGGCAGATTGTACCGGATGGTGAAGGCGGTGCGATTATTGTCTGGAACAATTACAAGACCTACTATAAAGGACTCCATGATGATTATCTACGTTTGCAGAAAATAGCCCCTGACGGCCAGCGGTTATGGGATGATGACGGGATATTGCTTGTCACATCTTCGCCTTACCGCCCGTTAACCCGGGAGGAAATCGCCGGCGGCATTGGAGGCACGACTACCCGCTCCCGTCCAACCTATGCCGGAAGACATGACATCGCGAGTGATGGTGCCGGAGGTGTTATCGCGATTTGGGAAGAGGAGGATATACATAATGCATACTGGGT
>JAQULX010000277.1 GCA_028718465.1 Dehalococcoidales bacterium
TCTTTCGCATGTTGAGCCGGGAACGCTTTCGGTTGTTCCCTGATAGCCTGCCGGCCTTAAAGGAAATCAAGATCCACAGTCTTCCAATGGCCATGCTGTCCAATGCCCAAAACGTCTTTTTTCTTGCTGAAATAGACATGCTGGGGCTGAGGCAGTTTTTCAATTATTATATCGTTTCCAGCACCTGGGGGTTCCGGAAGCCGGACCCGCGGCTTTTCTCGGTGGCATGTACTTTGTTCAAAGTGCAGCCTGAAGAGGCCGTCTATATCGGCGATGATGCCGAGGTGGATGTCAGGGGAGCACAGTCAATCGGGATGCAGACAGCTCTGATTGATCGGAGGCAGGACCAGAAAGACCGGGGGCCCAAACCGGACTATTATACCGTTAATTTGCGGAATATTTGGGAATGGCTGGGAGAAAGCGGGTGAATCAGCCGAAGACAGCTCGGACCATCAACATAATTACTCCCATTGTACAGGCTATCAGCAGCGCCATTTTCAGGTAGCCCCAGATGAAGTCCAGGCGGACAATCCGGCAGCGCTCAGGAAAAAGATGTCCGATTGCCCGGTAGCCTTTAATGACATTCGTACCATAGCAGACACCGGGAATGCGGACTATTCCGGTATGAAAGTGGTTGAGAGCTTCCTGTTTTAATTCTTTTGTGGTGAAGATTACAGTTACGATAAACCAGAGTATTCCCTGCTTAAACAGGTTAATCAGCTCATCGAGCATAAAATCATACATGATCTTCTCCTCAGCTTCAGGATGTGAGGATATTCCCCGGTAATACAGCATATAAAGTGCATAAATAGCGTATTAATATAGTTGTGATATGCTTAGAGCTATCATACAACACTATTAAAAAGAGGGCAAGCAGCCGGAGCCTATGTATAACCGGTGAGTCTCTCCAGACAGTTGAAGTAAGTTCCTCACGGCAAGGTTTATTGACAAACAATGAATTCAGGTGTTGAATAGGGATTGTAATGTCTCAAGAGAAAGCCGCCGGCTCCACACCACGGAAAGAGGAAGGTATGAAAACCCTGATACTGGTAACAGCCTCGCTTTCTGTATTCATAGCCTCCTTTATGGTTACTTCCATTAACGTCGCCCTGCCCAGCATCGGACGGGAATTCGGGGCCAGCGCCATTCAGTTGAACTGGCTGGTAACTGCATACGTATTGACTGTAGCCGCTTTGTCTCTGCCGTTCGGCAGGCTGGCCGACATCATCGGGATAAAAAAAGTCATTGTTTTCGGCATGGTCCTTTATACGATCAGTTCTACCATTGCCGTATTTGCCGGTTCGGTGGTCATGTTGATTGCCTGCCGGGCGGTCCAGGGGACCAGCGCAGCCATGATTATGGTTAATGTCCTGGCCATGTTAACCCTGGTTTACCCGGCTCAAGAACGAGGACGGGCGCTCGGCATTAACGTGGCTGCGGTCTATATAGGGTCGTCCCTGGGACCTTTCCTGGGAGGACTGCTTACGGAAAACCTGGGATGGAGAAGTATTTTTCTGGTAACCATCCCGGTCTGTCTCACGATTGTCCTGATTCTACTCTGGAAGGTCAGGATGGAATGGCGTGAATGTAAAGGTCAGAAATTTGACTACGCCGGATCATTGATTTTTATACTGGCGCTGGTTGTCCTGATGTACGGGTCATCACTAATACCTGAAATTGCCGGGGCGATACTGATTGCGGCTGGAACAATCGGACTATTGTTCTTTTTGAAATGGGAAAGCAGGGCGAAAAGTCCCCTGCTGGATGTTAACGTCCTGCGGAATAACCGGGCTTTTATTTTCTCCAGCCTGGCGTTCCTGATCAACTACAGCACCGTATTCGCCGTGGCGTTTCTCCTTAGTTTGTACCTGCAATATATAAAAGGCCTGTCTGCGGACCAGGCGGGACTGATTCTGATTGCTCACCCGGTAATACAGGCATTGCTTTCACCCTGGGCAGGCCGGCTCTCCGATAAAATGGAACCCCGCTTCGTAGCTTCCATTGGTATGGCCTTAACATCGATGGGGCTTCTTGTTTTTGTTTTTACAGGCAGCGGGACTCCGTTATGGCAGGTATTAATGGGACTGATAATAGTGGGGGTCGGATTTGCGATGTTTTTGTCTCCCAATTCCAACGCCCTGATGAGCTCGGTGCAGCCCCGTTATTATGGAACAGCCTCAGCCACCATGAGCACCATGATATCCCTGGGCCAGATGCTCAGCATGGGCATTACCATGGTGGTGATGACCCTGGTCATCGGAAATACAGCTATCACTCCGGAGTACTATCCGGCTTTTACTGCCAGCACCAGGATAGCTTTTGGGATTTTCACGCTATTATGTATTGGGGGCGTTTTCATTTCCGTATTCAGAGGTAAGTCTCAGGAAAAGCTCTCTCAAGGCGGAGATAAATAATGGTTCTTTGCTAATGGTTTAAGCGGGATCGCAGCGGGATTTAACAGTGGGATTTTACTTGACATGATATGAAGTCCTTGATACACTTTTAAAGGGCTGCAACCGTAGCCCTTCAATTATGCTTAAGGCCCCATGGTGTAGCGGTCTAACATGCCACCCTGTCACGGTGGAGATCGGGGGTTCAAATCCCCCTGGGGTCGCTTCTGCGAAGCATTGTTCAGGGTTCCTGCATACTATCGCCGGGTTTGACTGATTTAACCGTAAGATCTAATTTTTTCCAGACATAACTTTGTCGCTCTGCAAAATATCCGTTTAACAAGCAAAATTGTATAAGGGGGTGCAGAATGAATTTTGCTGATTGTATCAGGTTCGCCAACGAAAACCGGAGCTGCTTCATTGCCACATTGGAAGGAGACCAGCCCAGAGTCAGACCGATTGGATTATGGTATGCCGATGAAACAGGGTTCTATATCCAGACCCAGTCCGTAAAGGCCTTTGCCAAACAAATGAGCCAGAATCCCAAAATCGAGATCTGTTTCTTTGACCCCAAAGCCGCCCTGTCCGCTGTTAGAATGCTCAGGGTAAGCGGAGAAGTTAGACCGGTAACTGATCTGGCGGTGCGTGAGAAATGTCTTAACGAGAGGGGTTTTCTTAAAGAATTAGGAATAAACAAGCCTGAAGACCCGATGTTAGCAATCTTCCACCTTTATACCGGTGAAGCTTATTTTTGGAGCGGTGCCGATAGCATGAAAGAAGCCAGCATCCCCAGAATCAATTTCTAAGTTTAGAATCATGGTGAGCTCGAGGATTTAGAAAGGGTTCTGGATGGGTCTTATTGTCAACAGGAGTGCCCGATACAGGGCAGTCGTATCTGTGATTGTCGTAGCCGGCGGGGCGTCCGGAGGCATCACGGTAAGCAGACAGGCTGCCGCCGCCGGCGGAACAAAAGAACTGTGGTCGCTGTTGACCAGTTCTGCCGTTACCAGGTGTAATCCCGGCTGCACTCCGGTCCAGGTAAAGGTTGTTTCTATGGCATCGCTGTATGCGGCTTCTTCCGTTACTGTCGGCATACCGGGAAAAACGGGAGGGACTGTGTCCAGGAAATAATGGAAATGGCCTTCTCCTGAAAAGGAGGGCTGTCCGGGCTCCTCTGCTAAACTGAAATTGGCCGGCTGTATTGAGACGGTGATGTCAAATGCTCCGGGAGGATTTTCACCCGGACTGGCGGTTGTGGCAGCCATAGACGGCAGTGCGGTAGAAGGCGTTCCGGGAAGCGGAGAAGCGCCGGACGGACCAAAGCCGGCGCTGATAGCCGTGATTTGTGGCATGGAGGCTGTTCCGTCGGCCGGAACCCACACCATTACCGCAGCCACTGCGGGAGCTGCCAGAGGGGTATAGTCATTATTGACTAGCTCTGCGGAAAGGATATGCAGACCCGGGCTGACTTCAGGCCAGGTGTAGCTTTTATCCGGTATTGCGACGTAGGTACCGGGAGCACTGACAGCCGGGACGCCCGGCTGGACCGGTGGTACCACGTCAAGAAAGAAATGGACTAGCCCCTCCCCCGGGACCGCATCCAGCCCCGCTTTATTTACAATGTTAAAATTGGCCGCCTCGATCGCGATCACAATATCTGTCTGGCCGGCAGTATCAGGTGTCGGAGGCTCTCCAGACTCGTCCGGCGAGGGCACAGCGGTTGGGGTTGTGTTATCAGCAAGGCCTGACGGCGTTGCGGCAGGCGGCGGTGTGGCAGACTCCGCAGCCAGCACCTGGACACTGATCTCCTGAATTACCGGGAGCCCGGCAGCTATTGAGTCTCCCTGTGCGCCGGTGAATCCAGGAGCGCAGGCTGCCGTTAAAGCCAGAAGCGCTATCAGAGCCGATGACGCAATCGCCTTTTGCGGCCTGCCAAAACAATAAGCGGTCTTTTTCATCTTGTCCTCTCCCCGACTACATCTGCTTTGAGCACCATAAAGGAGCTCGCTGTCCGAAGTTTACGGCGGCGAGACCGGGTTAGTCCGGCAGGTTCCGGCACGACATTAAGCTTAATCTCTTGAGATCTGGGTTGTCTGGGTTATTGTGTTGTTGGCCCGCCAGGCAGCTATCAATGAACCAAGTCCAAAGATCATTACCAGCAGTCTCATCAACCATCCGAAGACCGGTATGGCGCCGAGAGCATAGAGTATCACCAGTCCCAGTGCCAGGCATCCGACCAGAAGACCGAAAGAAAGGTTATCTCTCCGTCGAGACACGATCAACCAGCCGATCAGTAAAGCTACCGGTATTTGACTGAGATATAACAGAATCCCCCAGATTATCAGAGCGAGTAGTCCCAGAGGTATGCCGATAACGGTGAACATAACCACCAGCGCCGCCAGAGGCGTCACAAAAAACAACAGGGCTCCCCACCCCAGGGCTGACAGGGGATAGTCCCGTATCGCCGCGG
>JAQULX010000278.1 GCA_028718465.1 Dehalococcoidales bacterium
CTCTGTTCCTGCTTCGGATGTTTTTGCGATTCTGGCCCTGGCTGCCAGTAATGCCGGAGCCTTTTCTATTAAATTTCCCTTCAGGTCCTGAAGCACTTTCTTGGGATTAAGCGGTTTTCCGCTGAGATTCGCTGGACAAATATCGGAACAGCGTCCACAGCGAGTACAGGCGTCCAGGTCCAGCAGGTCTTTCCATGAATAATCTTCTACTTTAGATACTCCGAAGGACTCAGCCTTTTCTATATCTATGGGAACCATGGCTCCCCGAGGCCCCACATTCCTCCAGAATACATTCAGGGGGGAGATTATAATATGCCATAAACGGTTGAAATACAGGGCGATATAAAGGAGAAATCCGAAAGTGATAATGGAGTGGATCCACCATGTCGTGCGGTGGAGAATGAGCAGAGCGTTCTGGCTGATTCCTCCGAAAGCATTTGCCAGAAGATAGCCGCCGGGGGACCAGGCCGACCACGAGGGGCGGGGAACGATTTCATTGGCTGCTATGCGGAAACCTTCGACAATAAAACCGGTCGCGACAATAAGTATAATAGCA
Source organism: Dehalococcoidales bacterium (assembly GCA_028718465.1). Next base: position 557 of record JAQULX010000278.1, read on the forward strand.
AGAAGCGCCATCATATCTCCGGTCTTGTTGTCCAGCCGTGCCGGCCGCTGAATGTAGCGGCGGATGACCAGGATCAAAGCGCCTGCCAGCGCCATAATACCGCCGATGTCGGAGAACAGGGAGTGGGCAAAGTATACGTTGCCCAGGATAAATTCGTAAATATAGTGGCTGAAGACATCCATAGCGGTGCCGATCAGCAGCAGCACACAGCCTATCAAGATCAGAAAGTGGGCAGCGCCGGGGACTAGCTCACGGGGCATAAGGTCTTTTAACCGGAATGACCGGTGTCCCAGGTTGTCTGCTGCTCCCACGAACTTGCGGTGGATGATTCCATCAATTACCGCTGCCTGGAAAAAGAGCTTCCACCGGGTTTTCAGGCTGCTCTTCATCCGTGGGTCATTATTTCCCAGATACCAGATCCTGTACCGCCGGATAACGGAGTAGATCATGATTCCTACGATGATCACGGCTATGCCGTAAATTACCTCTCCGAGGGGTACATTCCACAAGATTTCCCTTGCGGGTTCATCGTGCATTGAAAATACCTCCGCTATTAAATGATAAGACCATTTTAACGCAAACGTGTGGTTGTGACAAAAACACCCACGGCCAGGGCAACAATATCAAATAATCGAAAATGCCATCCCCAGAATGTAAACGCGCCGATAAGATAGCTCAATACTAAGGCAACGCCGGCAATAATTATCAATCCGGTACCGCGTTTCCGGTTTGTCAATATACTGATACCTTCTCCTATTCCGTAGCCTGCCGCTGCGGCTATCAGAATATTAAAAAAGAAGAAGGGAATAATAAGCTGGAGAAATCCCCAGACAACACCGCAGACTACGGCCAGCACGGCTCCGGCTAAGATCGCCCTCAGGTAATACGGTGCGGTGACCTGGTAGGTAGGCAGACGGGACAGCTTGGCGCAGGTTGGGCAGCGCATCCCTACAGGAGTCTGCACCATGCACCGGGGGCAAATGGGATCTCCACACTTATTGCACGTCAGACTGGTTTCTTTATCGGGATGTCGTTTACATCGGTCCATTTTGTATATTACCTGCGAATCCGTATCTTGTCATCCAGCCAAAATCTCTATAAGCTGATATTATTTGCGCTCTGAGTGGTCGCCGTTCTCCTTCTTTATGTTGCATCCTTTCAGCTTGTGTGGAGTAACCGGCTTGAATGTGATCCAGGCTTTGCCGTCCCGGATATCTCGGTCGAAAAGAAAGCGGTTTAAAAACAGCTCCCGCTTGCTCACTGTGGCCGAACGGGCAGTCAAGGGGGCCGAAAGACGGCGGAAGACCAGCAGTAAAAATAGTCCCAGAAGGCCTAATGTCAGTTCTAAAGGCTCCTGGAGGAGCCAGGATGCCAGAGGAACGGCTGCCAGACCGATCAGCACCGGCAGGGGCGATGAACCTAATAGAAGAGTGAAAAGGGCTCCCGCAATAAAGAACAGGATGCCCCAGGGAAAAAGATATGCCGCTACTCCCATGGTTGTAGCCAGTCCTCGCCCCGCATTGAAGCGGAGAAAGACCGGCCAGTTATGCCCGATCACTGTCACTGCTCCGACGGCTATTTGCATGGTCAACCCCATATCCAGTAGAGACGCTGTCCAGACTAAAGGAACGCCTTTTCCTGCATCATATAATCCTACCAGAATTCCGAGTGGCTTGGAAAAATTGCGGAATACATTAGCGGCTCCCACGCTGCCGCTGCCGTACCGGCGGATATCTGTTTTATAAATCCATTTAACCAGCAGGTAGGCAGTAGGAACGGCGCCTACCAGATAGGCGGCGACCAGCAGCAAGGCAAACTCAAGCATCAGTCTTATTTCTCATAATCAGAATAATTGATAAAAGCCTAAAATTTGAAGCTCCGGACCTTGATTGTAAAAGTTTTTTTAATAATGTACCAGAGCTTATTTTAGCATTAATGAAAGGCTAAGGCTATCGCAGGTAATAATGTATGTGTCAATAACGTGTTCTACAGGTACAGCAATCCTGAACGAGGTGAACAATGCCGGATCATTCAGGGTCGAGTCATTTTCCCTGAAACAACCACCACCCCTGGGTTCCGGCTTTCGCCGGAATGGTCTTGAAAGAACGAGACGACCCTGCTGGATCGTTTAACCACTATTGTAAGTTATAATCGATTGCGATATAATATTCGTCTAAGACATACCGTACCAGTTAATCTACCTGATATTGATTTAAAACGGGCTCTCGAAATTATCCTGTATAGTGTTCAGGAGGATTTTGACAGAATACGTGTCAATAAATCGTGATATATATGATATATTGTGTTGAAGAGCCTGTATAATGGTCTCACAAGAAACCTGAAGATCTCTTTTCGCCATCAAAAATATATAGTTGATATGTATCGGATGATTATTTCATAAGGAGGAATATCCAATGTCCAGGAAAACATTATTCTGTATTAGTTTGGTATTGGTAATGGTTCTGACAGTCGGAATTGTAGGAGCCTGCTCCACGTCAACTCCAACCGCGCCTGCCACCTCCTCGGCTCCCGGCGTTACAACTCCTGCAACTACTCCTGTCCAGGCTTCGCCAACAAAAACCGCTCCTCCATCAACCACGGCTCCCTCTTCTACTGCCCCGGTCCAACAAATCACTCTGGTATATTCTGATTTCGAGCCAGCCGGCAGCTTCTGGGATACAGAGGTTACTCAGGTCTGGTTTGCCGAACTCGAGAAACGGACTGGCGGCCGTGTCAAGGTGGAATCCCATTTTGGTGGAGAGCTCTACGGATTATTTGATATATACGACGCACTCTTGAAAGGCTCAGTCGATATGGCCAAATTCTTGCCTACCATGTTTGCTGACAAGTTCCCCATGGATGGGGCAATGATATTCACCCCGGTCAATCTTCACCCCTGGCGGTCCGGGGCAGCCTGGCTGGAGCTTTACAATGCCTTCCCGGAAATGCAAGCTCAATACAAGAACACCCCTCTCATTGGGTTAGCTCCTACACCCTGTTTCGGTCTGGCTACAACCAAAAAAGAAATTCACAAATGGGAAGACGCCAAAGGTCTGAAAATGGTGGGAGCCGGTCCTGCTCCGGAATCCCGACAGAAAGCCATCGGTATTGTTCCGGTTTCGCTGCCGCCTTCAGATATGTATATGGGCCTGAAAACGGGGACGTTGGATGGACTCGCGGTCCAGATGCATTCACTGGAAGATTTCAAGTGGGTTGACGTCTTACCATATATGACTGTAGCGTGTATCAATGGAGGTGTCTGGTCTTTTGGGATGAGCCAGAAAGCCTGGAATAATTTGCCGCCCGATATCCAGCAGACCATGACGGATATGATTCCCTGGGTAACGGAACTGGTTGATCAGGTGGCCTATAAAATGGACCAGGAATCTCTGAACACCTTCCCGCAAAAATACGGCACCAAAATCATTGAACTATCGCAAGCCGAAGCTGACCGCTGGGCGGAGGTAGATGGCCCTACCCTGGATGCTTATATTGCAGAATATGTCACAGCGAAAGGCCTTCCCGGCGACAGGTTGAAGACTGAGTTTCTGCGAGTTATGCAAAAATATTCCGCTGAAGAATATAAGTTCAAGTAGCCTGGTATTCCGGTTTTCTCTACTCTAAGGACATGAAGCTAAGCAGCAAGGTATCAACCTTGCTGCTTAGCGATATATGCGTGACGGCCCATTCAAGAACGAGCGAAATGCCCTGATAATATCCTGTTAAGGGGGAACTGAAGCATGGAACTGGAAGCCAGCCGGCCTGTTGGCGGGCTCAGCAAGGTTATCCGGGTTCTGGATAAAGTAGGGGTTTTCAGCCGCTGGACAAACATCATTGGTCTGGCGATCTTTGTAATAATCATCGGGTTCACCTTCACCGATGTCATTCTGCGCTATCTCTTTAACAGTCCTGTTCCCAACGGGACCCTGGTGGTGGAGTTGATGATGATCGTGGCCGTCTTCTTTGCCCTGGCCCACACCCAGAATGAGAAGGCCCATGTCTCTATTGACGTCATCACGTCCAAGCTGAAACCCAGGGCCCGCCTCACCCTGGAGTCTATAACCCATCTATTCAGCCTGGCGACCTTTGGGTTGGTCATCTGGCAGGTCCTGCTGGAGATACCCTGGGTAATTGAGAACAATATTGTGCATTCCCAGGCCTGGAACATCAATAAAGGCCCTTTTCTGGTCATTATCGCTATTGGCTGTACTTGCCTGGACCTGTTGATACTGAGGGACTTTCTGGTGAAGATAAGGGAGTTGTCCCGTTTGGGAGCCCGCCGGTA
>JAQULX010000279.1 GCA_028718465.1 Dehalococcoidales bacterium
ACGCCGGTGAAGAATTTGAGAAATATAAAGAAGTAAATGAGGAATTCAGTCGGCAGGCCGCTGAAAATGGCTTCCCGATGTTTCCGCCGGTTAACGGTTATACTAAAGCCCCGTTTGATGCCTTTGGAGATAACCTGAGAGGCACCCTGGGTCTCATGAAAGACATGTACCGCCAACCGCAGAAATTGCTTCAAGCCCTCGATGTTATGGCGGACCTTGAAATCAAGTCCGTCTTGAGTTCTCCTGATGCCACGAAAGGCCTTAAATTATTCTTCGCTCTGCATAAAGGGGCCGACGGCTGGATGTCTCAGAAACAATTCGATACATTCTACTGGCCATCTCTGAAAAAGGTAATGGATGCCTGCATCAATGAAGGATTCCTCCTGACATTATTCGTCGAAGGCAGCTATAATTCCCGACTGGAAAGATTTCTAGAGCTTCCGAAAGGGTCGCTTCATCTCTGGTTTGATCAAACAGACATTTTTAGAGCCAAGGAAATGCTAGGCGACAGGTTCAGTATAGAGGGCAATGTCCCATCTTCATTGCTAGTGACAGGGAGCCCAGACAGCGTCAAAGAGTATTGCCGGAAGTTGATCGAAGTGTGCGGTGTGGGGGGAGGTTATATCCTGGGCTGCGGAGCATCTATCGAAAATCCCAAATTAGAAAACCTGGTGGCCATGGTTGAGGCAGCGAAAGAATTTGGAACATATTCGTAATTGCAGTATTGAGACCTTTTTTGAAAGAGGAGGAATGCCTGATACCTGATAGCATCGACTTTCAGTGCCAGCCATTCTACCAGATGTGGAATATCGTCCCGGCTTAACTTCCTGGCTGCTTCCTGCAACTCGCCTTTTTCAATCAGCCTCATTCTTTCAATTGTTATCATACTTGCCATCTGATTAAACTGGATTAAATCCGATTTCTTTCCTCAGCGTCCTGTAGAACTCATCCTTTGCATTGCGCTCAAGCCAGGGGCAATGCCCGCATTGTTTTAAAAGAATAAAGCGAAAGTTTTTTACAACACGAGAAAGCGGCCCTTTAACTCCTTCGGCTGAATGAGGGTCGTAGTCGCCGTGAATCGCGACTACCGGACATTGAATTCTTTCTCCCAGCCTTAATAATTCCCCCGTGCTCCTCAGTTTACTTGCCTGTTCCCAGACATTCTGATAAATATCAGGGTCAGGGCTGTCGTTCGATATCAGGTGTTCTTGAGGAAACGGATCGAAAGAGTCGGCTTTCTCCATCAGTTCACCAAACCTGGCAAAGTCATTGCCATCCGGATTTCCGGAACTCAGCGCAGCTGACAGGGACAGGGCTTCTTTCTCTTCAGCTTCGCTGAGGCGGCCCAAACGCGTTTTCATGATTCCGGCAGCAAATTTTTCCTCAAAGGGACCGCTGCCGATAAGAATGAGCTTTTTAACAAGCAACGGATGCCGGGATGCTAATATATAGCTCAACCAGGCGCCCCAGGAAAATCCGACCAAAACCAGCGGTAGACTGCCGCTGGTTTCCAGAACATTTCTTAGCTCATCTACCTGACCTTCGATGGACCTCGCCGTTTGCAGCGGTTCCAGGACTCCTGTATCCGGGGAGATTTCCCGGGCGACCGGGTACATTTCACCCCGAGCGCCAGGCCCGCCGTGAACAACGGCTACATTGAAAGGCTTCCGGCCATGAATTCGCAGGTTATCCATATTGACATACTAACTGATTACGGCTCAGGGAACAAAGATTACATTTGCGGTAGTACCGGCAGGCATTCATTCACACGTCCCCCAATATACGAATGTTATCCAGCACTGAATATCTTTATACTTTTCAAGGGCGCCGAGTGAATTTAAGCTTTCGGCTGGTTATTATGTAATTCTCTAACAACTTCAATGGTGCCCACCAGGGCATTTCTTATTTTTAACGGCAAGCTTGAATCTGCTTTTATAAGTGGAATTATGTCCGGAACGGCTTGTATTTCTCCAATAATAAGATAATCCGTGGTAACTCCCAACAGCCTGGCTAATCCTGCCAGAAAAGTGAGAGAAGGACTTCTTTTCCCCTGCTCAGTTATTGAGATATATTGGGATGTTACGCCAAGGGCCCTGGCCAATTCGCTCTGGGTCATACCCATTTCTTGCCTTCTCTGTGCCAATCGCTTGCCAAAGTCAGTCACCATAGTCAGTCGTTACCACCTTTACTATTTTGAACCATTATAACAGCAGTAGTATAAGTCACAGTTAGCTGTAACTATTAGTTGCATAGCGTTTCACTTTAATATATAATTACCTTAAGTTAGTTTTTCAAATAGGAATAGCAGCGTGAGCATACCCCGGTTAAGCAATAAACATCAGAATTTGGGATTCGAGTTTACCAAATCAGAGAACAACTCTTTCATCCTGAAACACCGGGATATGATCGTCTGTGTAATCGGCTCTCAGCTTGATTTCAAAGATGAAATGCTGGCTCAAATCTGCGATTGCTACCTCAAAAAGAAACAAGTATCAGAAAAATAGACAGGATAAATCGTGTAGCTCATTAGCGGAAATATCCTCTGACATTAAATATCGTTTTTAATAGTTGCACTTTATAGAAAAAGCCCTTAAGCGGCAGCTTGCTTAAGGGCTTTTTAGCTACAAACATTTGTGGAGCCGGGGCATCAATGGGCAGTACTGGCAAAGACATCGTCTTGATATTCAATTTGAGTATTTAATTTACTTAAGCCTTCTTTGGCGCATTTTTCTTCGCACCAGTTTCTCTAATTCGGGCACAAAGAAGCCTGCCGGAAGACCAATCAGGACAAAAGGCCACCAGGCTGCCGGGAATGGCGCAGTCTTGAAAACACTATTTAGCGCAGGCATATAAACTATGAGCAAATCAGCCACGATTGTAAAAACTATACCTCCTAATAACCACTTGTTGGAAAGAGGGTTGATAGTCAGGCCGGACCCATGAATAGATCTGGCGCTCATCACATATCCAAGATGTACCAGGATGACACCCATGAAAGCGGCGGTTTGTGCCTGATTTATTACGATGTCATCATTAGAGATGGAGTAATGACCGAATACCCAGTATATGGCAAAGGCAGTTCCTGCCATTATCAATGAAACCAAACCGACTCTGGTAAAAAATAACCGATCAGCCAGTTTGATCCCGGGATCACGTGGAGGCGTATCCAGCAAGCCCTTTTCTTTCGGCTCCATCATCAACGGCATAGTCAGAAATACTGAATCGAACAAATTGATCCAGAGAATCTGAATCGGTTCAAGCGGCAGCCGCATCCCGAATAAGGCAATAAACGGGGCCAGCAATATTGCCGCCATTATCAATAATGCTTGTCCGCCATTGGTGGGTAAAGTGTACAGGATAGCCTTTTGAAGGTTATTCCAGGCATGCCGGCCTTCTTCAACAGCCGCTACGATGCTGGCGAAATTGTCATCGGTCAGAATCATCGAAGCGGCTTCCTTGCTTACCTCCGTGCCGGTAATCCCCATAGCTATCCCGATGTCCGCGGCTCGCAAGGCCGGGGCATCGTTGACGCCATCGCCGGTCATAGCTACGATATGTCCTCTGTTCTGCAACTGTCTGGCAATTCTTAATTTATGCTCCGGTGCCACCCTGGCATAAACTGAAACGGTATCCACCTTTTCAAACAGGTCTTGCTCATTCATTTTGGATAAGTCTTCACCGGTCAGGACAATTTCTGTCGGCAAGCTGATTATACCCAACTGCTGAGCGATAGATTTAGCGGTTTTGGCATGGTCACCGGTTATCATTACAGTTCTTATACCCGCCCGCTTGCATTTACGAATGGCTTCGATTACTTCCTCCCGGGGCGGGTCTATCATCCCCTGCAACCCCAGAAATACCAACTCTCTGGTGTCCCGGCTTTCAATCATGGTCCGGGTTAGAGGAACCTCTTTACGAGCCACAGCGAGTAATCTAAGTCCTTTTTCGGCCAGTTCTTCTGCTTTGTTCAGTATTTTTGCGGCATCTATTTCTTCTTGGCCGTTATCGGACAACCGGTAGCGGCACATCTTTAAAATTACTTCAGGGGAACCTTTAAAGTATAAAAGGTTCGAATTACCGTTTTTATGCAAAGTGGCCATATACATACGATCAGATTCGAAAGGTATCTCATCCAATCTTTCCGATCTTCCGGTTATCCCCGCTTTAGCAGCAGCCACTACTAAAGCCCCCTCGGTAGGGTCACCAATAATTTCGTAGCGGCCTTCTTTATTGGCCAGGGTAGCATTGCTGCAAAATAAGCCTGCTCTCAAACACTCGGCCAATATCCTGTCACCTTTAACGGCTACAGATTGTCCATCGATAGAAAATTCGCCGGAAGGATGATAACCTGCGCCGCTGACAGAGTATTCTTTATCCCCTGAATATATCTCAACTACCGTCATCTCATTTTTGGTCAGCGTACCGGTTTTATCGGAACAGATTACAGTTGTGCTTCCCAGCGTTTCAGCCGCCGGCAACAAACGTATTAAGGCTTTTTTCCTGGCCATTGCCGAAGCAGATAAAGCCAATATTGACGTGACCAGCATGGGCAACATCTCGGGTACAGCAGCCACAATAAGCGCAATCGTCGCCAGGAAGCTATAGGAAAAACTAAAACCTAACAGGTAACCAGCCAATAAATTCAAGGCGCCTAAAGTAAAAATTGCGATCATCAAGATTTTTACAAATTGGGCAATTTTACGCTGAAGGGGGGTGGAAACTTTACGGGTGCCTTTGACTAATTTCGCAATCTTACCGAATTCGGTATTTTCAGCCGTACTGACAACAATAACCCTGGCGGACCCGCGAGTAACAAATGTACCGTTG
>JAQULX010000280.1 GCA_028718465.1 Dehalococcoidales bacterium
CGCCTCGGTCCGCTGCAAATCAACCCGTCCATCTCTGCCCACGAAACGATGTGGGCCAGGCGTTGAACGCTGGTCTCGATGCCTGCCTGTGACAATATCGCCTTAAGCTCCAATCTGGTAAGATGCCGGTGACCCCGCAGCGCTTTAACAATTACCTCCTCGCTTTTGGAGAACAAGGCATCGTCCAGCCCGAGCTTTCTATTATATGGCGCAAGTAATGCTTTCACTCCCGGCGCGGTTAATTCCTGCATCCAGCGGATATCTTCCGGCAAAACAAAATGCCAGGTAGGACGCATCACATGGGTGCGCAGGATAGCCCCTTCATTGAAAATCCGCTCGATCTCTGCATCGGTTGAGTTTTTAATACGAAGTCCGAGCGCCCATTTGGCCGCGGCAAAATCCTGAGCCTGAACTGCTCCCAGGTGGGAAACCGCCTCTGCCGCGCTCTTGAACGGGGAATTGCTCAACCCCGTATTATAAAGGCGCAGTTCCAGGATTCCCGCAGTCGTCATGAATTTTTATCCTTACAGAGGTACCAATCAGCGGCTTTTGTTTTTATTATAGTGCTTTCTCTCATTCCCTGGTGTGATGCCCTTCAATCACACGAAACCAATCTCCATCTTTTATCGTAAGCGTCTCACTGGCCGCCACGATAGTGCCGCGCGTCGTATCACTTTCTCCTTGAAGCCGGTACAGGTCCCAGTGCTCCGCCTCACTGAACCCTGCCAGCCGGAGAAGCTGGCCGCCGGTGACATAGTTGGACGGCACATTGACCTTCCGATTATTCACAAAAACATGGATACCGCCGTGCACCACCATCTTCCCTACCTCCAGTATCACTGTCTTACAAAATAAGACCTATTTAGATACTATAATGTCCTGAATTAAAAACCAACTCTATTCCGGTAAAAGCCATGGTCATTTCTTTCAAGCCGGAATCCTGGTGAATAGTCCCTCTTTTCCACGGAGTGTGCGAAATGGATTCGAATCGCGTTTCTCCTGCCCGGACTTTCCTGGAGCAAACTACACTTGCCTCGAAGAATCAACATACCTGAGTATGCAAAGCGCCTTTAACGAAATAAACCTGCTGGGCGCTCTGACCTCTTCCATTGAAAAATGCAAGTTTCCGTTGTGCTGATTTTCCAGATGCCACAAGCCATCCCTCTGTCTCTTGCCTTGCAGCCATTCTATGGCCGGGCCCATCCGGGTATCAAACGGGACTTTTTGCGCGGCGAAATATTCCAGCGCCCTTAATAGATCGTACCGGTAGCGGTACGGGTATGAGAGTCTCCTGAATCTCTTATCAGCATCGTCAATAAACAACCGGTTGGTCAGCAGAAATTCGACTGCTTTTGTTTGCGATATTTCAACATCCCGCAGCCTGTGCTGCGATCCCGAAATACGGTATTGCCCAAATCCCTCCAGAACACAGATGGTCGTGTGAGGATCGCAATTTTCCGAACTTGAATCCAAGGTAAATCCCCCGTCCGCTTTTTGAACAGAAAGAAGATGATCGATCAGCCTTAGAAGGCGTGGTTCATCTTTACAGAAATAGGAGGCATAATTCAATACCATGCCGTCAACGCATGCATAGCCGGGATGTTTGGATTTTGATAGATTCATACTCCCGTCCTCATTTGTACACTCATTGAACATCCGCGTGACCATCTCACGGCAGGGTATTAAAGTATCCGGCGCGCCCAAGTTTTTTAAATCAAGCAGAGTATAGTGTGTCGATGTCCATTTGGGCTGGTAATAATGAAGCCCCCAATGCCCGTTTTTATTCCGGCAGGATAAAAATCCGGCACCAAAACCTTCGGCAGCAATTTTGGGACGCAATCGAGAAAGCGTCGATTCATTAGAGCCCAGTAAGTCCCGGTGCGTCAGGTATTGAATGGAAACGTCGCCCTCCAGCAGCCATGCGATTTCTTTGTCCAAAATGTCAGCCTCCTATTCCGGATATTCAGATACAGGCGCTGCCTGTTGATCTTTATTAAGTGCTTCACGCAATTCGATAGACAGGCATTTGACCATGTTTTCATGCACGGGTCAATAACGGAATCCTTACTTCTTCACAATCGGCTGCCGGATAATTGTCTTCAATTTTTCCGGCGCGGTTTTCCGGAAATCGCTCAGATAGACCTCATGATGCTTCTGTGTGAGGCCGTCGAATACATAGCCGTTATCTTTAATATAGCTGTGTATCTTCTCGACGGTGGGGCCCTCCTCCGCAAACGGGCCGATATACATTATCTGGGCTGCCAAACCTTCATGGAAAGACTGGAACCTGGCTTTGGAGAGGGAGGAAAGGGCTTTCTTTTTGGCAACCTGTTCCATTGCGCGGTTAAACAGACCTTCCGAGACATACTCCGGCTGCATTATCATGGAGGTCCATTTCCAGATATCCTTATTGATGTTGAATTCGGTCATATCATCCGTCCACCACAGGCCCTCCAGCGGCATGACTCCGTAATCTATCTCCTGTTCTTTCTTTACCATGAATTTGAGAGTATACGATATGGCATAAAGGGCCTCAATAGCATCCTGGTATTCCCGGGCTTTATTGGGGTCTCCTTTACCGTCGATCATGACAAAATTCATGGCCGGCACGTCTACGATGCTGATTTGCGCAGTTGAGGGAATGTAAAGCTGCTTCAGTTGTTTCTTTAAGTCAATTTTTGTCATCGCCTTCCACTTTTACTTTTCTTTACCGCAGGTATATTTCTGTTTTGTTAATCGCCTGTTTCTGGGCCTTTGATAAGTATAGACTCTTTCCTGAATGGAGAGTCAAGAGGGAAATCAGTCGGTCTGTCCAATCGACATTGGCCAGGTTCCCGGCTGTCGACCTGATAAGGCTGAGAACGAATATCTACTATTGCAATGGATATAATAAAATTATGGAGAAAAAGTGGCACAATATTGATATCAGACAGGTCCTGAAAGATCTCGGTTCTTCACCCGGAGGCTTGAGCCAGTCCGAGGCTGAAAAGCGTCTTTTCGAACACGGCTCGAATGAACTCGAGCGCAAAAAGAAAAGGTCCCGTGCTCTGGCCTTCCTGGAACAATTTCTGAGCCCTCTTATTTATGTACTGTTTGCAGCAGCAGTTGTTTCTCTGGTCACCCAACATTACATTCAAGCAGGTGTCATTTTCGGAGTACTGGTTTTAAATGCCACCATCGGTTTCTTTCAGGAGACCAGGGCAGAAAAGTCCATGGAAGCTTTGATGCGTTTAGCGGCTCCCAAGGCCAAGGTGAAGCGGGGAGGAGAGGTGAATCTGATCGATGCCAGAAACATAGTTCCCGGTGATATCATTGTCGTGACTCAAGGCGACCAGATTCCGGCAGATGCCCGGCTTATTGAAGCGTCGAATTTAAAGGTGGATGAATCAGCCTTTACCGGTGAGTCAATAGCCTCGGAAAAGAGGGTAACATTACTGGAAGGCTACGCAGCAGTAGCCGAACAGGAGAATATGCTTTTCATAGGCACCGCAGTTACTCATGGAAATGGAACTGCAGCGGTGGTGGAGACCGGCATGAATACCCAGATGGGGGCTATTGTGTCTGGTCTTCAATCGGTTAAACCGGAGAAAACCCCGGTGCAAAAAGGCATTTCCCGGCTCAGCCGCTATATTTTGATTCTGACCTTGAGCATAATTGCGGTTTTAATTATCGTGAGCATTGTGCGCGGTCTGGGATTGCTGGAAGTGTTTCTTCTGGCAATAGCGGCTGCGGTTTCCGCAATACCGGAGAGCTTGCCGGCGGTGGTTACTGTAGTCCTGGCAAAAGGTTTGAGAACAATGGCCCACCGCCATGCCATAATCCGGCGTCTGGTAGCGGTAGAGACACTTGGATCAGCAACAGTTATCTGTTCGGATAAAACCGGTACCCTGACTCTGAACCAGATGACCGTAAGAAAAATTTACGTTAATGGAAAAATACTGGAAGTAACCGGAGAAGGCTATCATCCCAAAGGAGAATTCTTACAGGACAACCAAAAAGTGAATGCCGCCAACAATCAGGACCTCTGGCTGCATCTACAAGTGGCGGCGCTGTGCAATGACGCCGATCTGAAAGGTCAAGACAGCCAGTGGAATATTCTGGGCGATCCGACTGAGGGAGCACTACTGGTAGCCTCCATGAAAGCGGGCTTAAGCAAGGAGGAGATAAGGCAGCGTTTTCCCCGGCTGAGTGAGATTCCTTTCGAAAGCGAAAACCAGTACATGGCGACTCTCCACCCGGCAGATAGCCATACTGTGGCTTATGTAAAGGGATCTCCGGAAAAGATACTCTCGATGGCCGGATATATTTTAGACAGCGGAGTTGTTAAACCAATTAACCAGGATGCCCGCCGGAAGATCATCGCCGTCAACACGCAGATGGCACAGGATGCCCTGCGGGTAATCGCTACGGCTTACGCCGAGTTCCCGGAAGGGAAAGACAGGCTGGAAGAGAATGATTTTGCCGGGAAGCTGATTTTCCTCGGCCTTTTCGGTATGGCTGATCCCCCGCGAGAGGAGGCCAAAGCCGCTATCAAGGCCTGCAAGAAAGCCGGGATCCGGGTCATCATGATCACCGGGGATAATAAGGTTACCGCCGAGTCTATTGGGCGGCAGTTACAGCTTCCTGAAGGCAAGGCCATAACCGGCAAGGAACTGGCGGATATGAGTGATGCGGAACTGCAGCGCGAAGTCAAGCATATATCCATATTTGCGCGTATTGAACCTCTGCATAAACTGAGGATAGTTAATTCTTTGAAGGCAAATGGCGAAGTCGTGGCGATGACCGGGGACGGCGTTAATGATG
>JAQULX010000281.1 GCA_028718465.1 Dehalococcoidales bacterium
CCTTTATCCTCCGGCTTATTGCGTATCATGAAGGTCAGCGGGATAAACACCAGGGCGCTTATGCCGGCCCAGAAAAACAACGTTTCCCGCCAGCCCCAGATTGTGATCAGATACTGTGATAGAGGGGTCATCAACAGTGTCCCCAGGGGTGTTCCGGTAGAGAGAATACCCAGGGCGCGTCCCCTATTCTTCACAAACCAGCGGTTGATCAATACCTGAACGCCGTGAACCGGCTTCAGTTCCCAAAACAACCTTCCTATATATATCTGCAGCAGATTGGCAGCCAGTCCGTTGATAACGTTGGATATTATCTGCGAACCGATGCAGACCGATATCATTATCCGGGGGCCTAACCGGTCGATTAATCTTCCCAGTAAGGGATACAGAGCAGCGAAGATGAGCATGATGACGGAGCTGACCAATGATAAAGTAGCTCTGTCCCAGCCGAATTCATCAAGCATTGGCTTAAAAAATATCCCTACAGAGGTTGCACCGAGAAGAAAGGTCATTGCCCATGATGCAGCCACCAGATACCAGCCGTAGAATATCCTGGGTTTGGAGATTGCTTTTTCCCGGGCGTTTTGCAACGCGGGCCTCCTGAGAAGTACTATCATTCCGGAGGCACGGCGAACGCCGTGCCTCCGGAATGATAGAATGATAAGCTAACCAGCGAGCACAGTATAACCCATGGGACTCTTAATATCAAATCTAAAAATTGCAAATTCCTTGCCTTTATTGCTAAAATAAGCATAAGAGAAAACTATAAAGGAATAACTTTATTGATATACCCAATCACTAACCATTAGCAATTTTCCCACTGACAGGCTCTCCCCCATTTTTTATCTTCCTTGAGGATTATGTGTTGCGGAATTGGGAGGTTGATGTGGAAACCAAAATCCGGGAAGCTCATAAACTGGTCCAGGCAATCAGTGATAACGTTGAAAAAGTAATCATCGGCAAGCGCCATGCCATCGAGCTGGCGCTGGTGGCTTTCCTAAGTCACGGCCACCTTTTGATAGAGGACTCCCCCGGTGTAGGCAAGACCATGTTCGCTCGCAGCCTGGCCAGGTCTTTCGGCACCAGGTTCAAGCGAATTCAATTCACTCCGGACCTTCTTCCGAGCGATATCACCGGAGTCTCTATTTTCAATCAAAAGACCGGTTCTTTCGAGTTCCACCCGGGACCGATCCTTTCCAATATCGTCCTGGCGGATGAAATAAACCGTGCCACTCCCAAGACCCAGTCAGCTCTCCTGGAGTGCATGGAAGAGCATCAAATCACCGTGGACGGCGCTACCTATAAGATGCCGCATCCATTCCATATCATTGCCACCTTGAATCCTCTCGAATATGAAGGCACATTCCCGCTCCCGGAAACTCAATTGGACCGGTTTCTGATACGATTAGACCTGGGCTATCCCTCCGTAAAAGAAGAAATCACCATCATGGAAAGACAGCAGTTCAAACACCCCATTGAAGAACTGGGGCAGGTCGTCGAGGAATCCGATCTGACCTTAATCCAGGAGGCTGTCAAAACGATTTATGTCGATCAGGCGGTAAAGCAGTATATCGCCCTGATTGTTGAAGCAACCCGCCGTCACCAGGCCATCCATCTGGGCGCATCTCCGCGCGGATCTCTGGCCCTTTTCCGCACATCCCAATCGCTGGCGCTGATCCGGGGGCGGGACTACGTGCTACCGGATGACATTAAAGCACTGGCTGAACCGGTGCTGGCCCACCGGCTGGTAATCAGCCTTAACAGTAACGGGTATGATAGCAAAGGCCACTCCCTGATCGCCGAAATACTGGAAAGGGTAGCCGTACCGGGAACTATGCCGGGAAGAAAATAATAACCGGTAATGGGCGTATTACCGCTTTTCGATATCGCAGCAAGAAGGCAGGAAAGCGGGGGATGGGGAGTTAGATTAAGGATTAAAGATTAAGGAAAGGGATACTCCCCACCCTGATGTTTCGGGGCACCCAGTGATATCCGAAGAGTGCCAACGCCTTCTGATATTCGCGGCGGCGAAGTTAAGGAAGGAAGAGAAGGAGTGAGGCTCCTCCAGGGTGACAGAGGGAGGATGGTTCAGCCGGCCCCGGCACATGGTCCTTTGGGATTTAACCGGCTTAAACCGTAACGTGAGTAGTTGATATGCGTATTGCTCTATTGATATTAGTCCCTCTTTTCATCCTGGGCATCGCTCTGGCCGGAGACCATATCCTGGTCGAACGGCTTATCATTTTGACCGGACTGCTTCTTCTTTCGGGCTTTCTGATAGCTTCCCTGGGACTGTGGGGATTGAAGGGCTTTATCAAGATTCCCCTCCGACACCCCCGGGCAGGAGAGATATTTCCGGTAGAGGCAGCCACTGAAAACCGGGCTTTCTGGCCGAAAGCCTTTATCAGGCTGCTTCTGAAAACCAGCCATCCGTCCGGCAGCGCGGACATCGTTATCAATGCTCCTGCCCTACGGACAGGCCTCTGGCAACACCGGTTATCTTTTCCCCGGCGGGGATATCATACCATAGGCCCCCTCATCGCTGAAGCCACCGACCCCTTCGGCCTGTTTCGCTTACGCCGCCGGATGGACGCAGGGAAAAAGGTCCTGATATACCCGGCAGTTGTCGAACTGCCGCAGTTCAATGCGGAATTTGACGCCGATTCAGGCATTTTGCGAAACCGTGCAACAACTCAAGAAGCTGACGGCGTTATTTCCGGAATCCGCGATTATGTACCGGGAGACAGCCTGAGCCGCATTCACTGGCGGAGCAGCGCTCATACGGCCAAATTGATTGTCAAAGAGTTCGACGCCGACCTTTCGGAGAAGATATGGGTGGTCCCGGATATGAGCAGCATTCCTGATTCCGGCACCGGCGCCGACACGATCGAGGAATACATTATCACAATCGCTGCGTCGATTACCATGAAATACTCCGGCACGGGCCGTCAGGTGGGGTTGATAGCCCAAAACCGAGACTACCACCTTTTCCTCCCGAAACAGGGCAACGCCCACCTGGAGCGCATCATGGAAACCCTGGCGTTGGCGAAAGCTGACGGCCAGGCCCCGCTATACCGATTGCTGGATAAAGTCTACAGCCAGTCCTCCGGCAACTCTATAGCTATTGTTGTTACTGCCTCAGGCGATAACAGGCTAATGGATATTTTCCTGAAGATCAAGAAACGTGGAATCGGACTGGCGGTTGTGATGGTTGACGCTTCCGGTTTTGGTGGCCGGTTGTTCCCGGAACAGACCGCAGCCCGGCTCACCTCACTGAATATACCGATCTATAGAGTGAGGCGTGGAGATAGCCTGGCTGCTGCGCTGAATAGTCAGGCAAAGAGCCAAAAATCCGTGAACGGCACCGGATTCGGCGCCGGGTGATATCACTTTGAAAGAAGAAAATTCGAAACAGCCTGTTAGCATCGATTCATCTGATAAGATGAAAAAGCCGGCCGGCTTTTTAGCCTCTTTATTTTCCTTATCAGACTTACTGAACCTGTTTGTCTTGCTGGTCGCGCTCGGCATTGCTGTATGGTCGGTAGAGGACGCCCGCTGGATCAGCCTGTCTCCTTCCCTGATGTCTGTCTTCATCCCATCCGTCCTGGCAGGATTTATTCTGGCAAAAAGCCGTCTGCCTTCCCCCGCCGCCCACCTGTCTGCCCTTCTCGCCGGCGCAGCGATTGTTATCATCCAGGTAATTTTAATTTACCCTGAACCCGGCCTGACACACAGGTGGCTGCGTTTTGTGGATGAACTCCAGACCTGGTGGCACGCCGCTGAACTGGGAGCGCCCAGTCCGGTCATGATTCATATCGCACTGATCTTTAACTATCTGGCCTGGATTATCGGGTATTTTTCCGCCTGGGCCCTGATAAAAAAGCATAACCCCTGGATTGCCGTTTTCTTCGGCACTGTCGTTATCCTGGTCAATCTTAATTTTCGCAGCAGCGAGAAACACTTCTACTTTTTAGCCTTTATGGTATCCGCTCTGGCACTGCTGGCAACAAGCACTTTCACCATGTACTGTTCCCGGTTGACAGGCAGGAAATGGCTATTTTCCGGCTGGGGACCGCGGCTATGGGCATTTATTTCAGTGTGCCTCATAGTATCGACCACTTTTATTGCCTGGGACAGCTCCGGATTCAGAGTAGATAAAATTGCTGAGGCAGCCCGGTCTAAGAACGCTTTCAAGAGTGAACTCGATTTATACTGGAACAACTTCTTCGCGCCTGCCAGAGGCAGCGGCCCCCCTTTGCTGGTCCACGGCAATCAGCATGATATCCGCTTCGGCGGGTCGCTTGAGCTCAGCGACCAGGTGGTCTTTATCATAAATACTGAGCAGGAAAACTACTGGAAGACTCAAATCTATGATATCTATGGGTCGACAGGCTGGAGGACCAGCGATGTTGACATCCTCAGCATTGACATGGAGGAGGTGACACCCGGCGGCAGAATGACTGCCGGCGGCATTCTGAGCTATACGGTGATCCCCCAGGTAATTACCAATGTCCTGCCGGTTACCGGAGAGCTTGTTTCAAGCAGCATCCCGGTAACTTTGAAAAGCCTGGCGCCGCAGGTGTTTGAAATCAATATGACCGATTCTTCCGAGGATTCCCTTTTGCCTGGGGACATCGCCGCAGCCGCCGGCGCAATCAGGGCTAACCGCGCTGCCTTCCGGCGTCAGGCCAGCCCGATCCAGGCTTTACTGCCCCGCGGTTTGAAGCTGGTCTATTTCAACTACTCCAGGGGCGGTTCCTTACGGAGTATCAGCGTGACCAGGGAACAGACCGAAGATAGCC
>JAQULX010000282.1 GCA_028718465.1 Dehalococcoidales bacterium
CTCTTCCGATCTCCGCTGTAAGTGGGCATAGCCGATACCAGGCCGACTTCCATGGAGAAGTAGGCGACCGGAGAAGAGCCAGAAACCGGGGCAAATTCAGCTAACATCACGTTAGTCCTCTAATATAGTTTAGCATAGAACAACGCTCCCTGTTGAATTATTGATTGGCTTCTTATATTTATTTTCAGAGTCCACTTAATACCCCACAGCTTGCTGGGGGGATAAAAGTGGTTCGCCGACAGGCGAAGAAAAGTATTGCGAAATAAGTAAAGAATTGGTATAACGACTGCATGGGCATCAAACGGACAAAACATGCGGTCTACGATTTGAAGTATCATTTGGTATGGATACCGAAATATCGGAAAAAGGTTTTTGAGGGAGAAGTGACGGAATATCTCAAAGAAGTCTTTGAAAAGATAGCCCAAGAGTATGAATTTGAGATAGACACGATAGGAATCATGCAAGACCATGTGCATGTATTCATGGGAGCACCTCCGAGATATTCTCCAGCTGATATAGTGCAGATAATGAAAAGCATATCGGCGAGGGAAGTCTTTAAGAAATTTCCCAAGCTTAGGAAACAGCTTTGGGCTGGAGAGTTGTGGAATGATGGCTATTTCGTTAGGAGTGTTGGTGATAACGTGATAGCTGATGTCATCAGGAAATATATTGAATACCAAACTCATGAAGAGAATGCCTCCCAATTACAAATGTTCGATTGATCTTGGGCACCAGATGCCCCCCAGCTTGCTGGGGGGTAATTCACTAGTCGGGGCATAGCCAGCATGCTGGTAGTCATTAAAGCGGATATTCCCACAACGTCCGCTTTTGTCCTGTGCTGTTCATCGACGAACCTTTCCAGTTTCTCATCATGCCCCAAATCATGTACTATCCAACCCGCGGCATCAAACATGATCTTGACTAAATTCTTGCCGATATTATGAATATCACCTTCAACTACACCCAGGATTATTTGCTTTTTTATCTCAGAGCTGGTCTTATCAATAATAATGTGTGGTTTCAAGATATCCAGCCCAGCGTACAGCGCATCAGAGCAGAGCAGCAACTCCGGTACAAAATATTCGTAATTATTATATAATTCGCCTACTTTTTGCATGGCTGCCGTCAAACCTTTTGTTACTGCTTCATTGGCATCTATGCCTTCCTCCAGAATAACATGGCAGGTTCTTACAACTCCCTCATCATCCATATTTACCACGGCATTATACAAATCTGCTATTAACGCTTGAGATCTTTCCAATGAAGACATATTCCTTCCTCTGTTTCAGGTTTGTTAACCGGTTTTTCTGAAGCTTATAGTAATCTAAAGACGGCCTGTAGAGATCAAATTAGCTCCTGTGCCCAGAACATTGTGAGCAATCTCCTGTCCCATCTTGACTGGTGGCTTGACCCTGATTTGGGCGGTAACCTTCATGATCGCCTTGAGTTTTTCTTTTGAGACTGCCTTATCCGTTTTAACCGGTAACAAACCCCTGCGGCCGCCTTCGGTTAATACTGTAGCCGTCAAGACCCTCGCCGGATTTTGAAATTCAGCTACGGCATATTCCTGGCCTTTCTTGCACTGATTTCCCGTGAAGCTGGATATACTGCCATTTGATTCCAGATTGATCTTCACGATACATCCCAGCGGACAACCTATACAGACTATCTCTTGCTGTGTCACGCCTTACCTCCCGCGGTACAATTTACCTTCAACTCTTTTACCTCACCCTCCATCTTTTGCCATTCTTTAGAGGTAAGCTCCAGCTTTATCATCTGGCTGGGCTTAACCACCCTGAACGCCTGTGTTAAAATATTTCCCACCTGGAGCCTGACCTTCTCGGCTGGTTCCTTCACCCTCAATGAAAGAACGACATTTTCGCCTGCTGCCACTGTTTGTGGAACAATGTACCGGATATTGCTTTCAGCCTTTATATTAATCTTATGACCAGATGATATCCCCTTTCCCCTGACATAGTCGGCAGCGCTGGCTCCGGCGTACTCAGCCTCCAGGGTTACATTATCCACCAGGTCGTTCACATGCAGTACATTTCCTCCCGCAAAAATACCGCAGACCGATGTCTCCATTTTATTATTCACAACAGGACCACCGGTCACCGGGTCCAATTCTATACTCGCCATGCGGGAGAGCTCATTCTCCGGTATCAGTCCGGCTGAAATCAATACGGTATCACACTTGATCTGCTGCTCTGTCCCTGGAACAGGATTCCATTTCTTGTCCACCCTGGAAATTGTCACACCTTCTACTCTTTCCTTACCGTGAAATTCAGAGATGGTGTGCCCAAGCAAAAGCGGAATATCAAAGTCCTGCAAGCACTGGACCTCATTGCGAATTAACCCGCCGACATAAGGGAGGACTTCCACTACAGCTTTGACTTCCACACCCTCAAGAGCTAAGCGGCGAGCCATGATCATACCCACATCCCCAGAGCCGAGTATTACTACTTCTTTCCCAGGGATATAACCATATACATTGACGTATCTTTGTGCAGCACCCGCAGTCAGAATGCCTGCCGGACGAGTACCCGAGATATTCAAAGCTTCTCGGGTCCTTTCCCGGCATCCCATCGCCAGAACAATAGCTTGAGCTGATAATTCTGTTAATCCTTTTTCATTACTGATCAACAGACGACGATCCGGATACAAGCGGACCACCATGCTCTTCAGAAGACATTCCACTTTCAGATCCCGGGCTTTTTCAATAAACCTGTGGGAATACTCCGGTCCGGTTAAGTCCTGTCCGAAATAAGTTAGACCAAATCCATTATGGATGCACTGGTCCAGGAGCCCTCCCAGATACTCTCCGCGCTCAATCACCACTACTTCGTCCAGACCAGATTCCTTGGCTTTGATACCCGCTGCCAGTCCGGCTGGACCGCCTCCAATAACTGCTACATCAACCTTTCTCAAAGTCATGCTCCTAACCCAATAATTCTTTACTTCTATAGAGCAGTATCCGGGATAAGCCGCCATTTTGTCTTATCTCAGTCATCGGGATATCCAGTTCTCTGGCCAGGCTTTCTACAATCCGTGATCCACAGAAACCTCCCTGGCAGCGTCCCATGCCTGCCCGGGTCCGAAATTTCACTCCATCCACAGTTCTGGCTCCACGCTTGATGGCTTCCACGATCTCTCCTTCGGATATCTCCTCACAGCGACAAATAATATGACCATATCTGGGGTCGACAGCGATAAGCTTTCGCCTGGATTCATCAGACAAATCACTGACCCTGGGTATACTTCTTCGATAAGGATTAAAGTCAGTCTTCTTCACCAGCGGCAGACCCTGATTACCCAGCAGGTTGACCACGTACTCCGCAATAGCCGGCGAAGCTGCCAGGCTTGGAAGCCTGATCACCGCGTTGATGAAGTGAGGATATTTCCTGGTGGCTTCAATGATATGGTCTTCAGGATCGCGGGTATTAAAAACCCTGATCCCTGTAAAAGACTTAATGATATCCCGGGTTGTGATACCGGAAATGAACTCGCAGCTGCGTGCTACACTAGCTTCTGCCAGCTCTTTTTTTCTGGGCACAACCTCCCGTTCAAAGCCTGGAATATAATCCCCAAAGCCTAGAGAAAGATTTCCAGAAGGCAGAGCGCTGATCTTTCCGCCCTTTCCAGGTTCGCACGCTGGACCGATGGAACCGTTAACCAATCCTCCCAGGCGTTTATCCAGTATTTCCGTCTGACTGGGTACGAAGCTTAATCCAAAATCACAGACGCCCGCCATTTTGGCTACTTCATCAGCAAAGGCACCGGCGGCATTAACGATATACTCTGTCCTGATAGTACCTCTGGCAGTGTCCACCAGAAAACCACCGTTGGCTGGCTGAATGGTTTTTACTTTGGCGCCGGTCATGATCCGGACTCCATTGGCCTGAGCATTCTCGGCCAGAGCATAACAACTCTCCCAGGAATAGACACTGGCTTCATATTGAGTGTCCAGTAGACCACAAATCACCCTGGCCGTAATGTGGGGTTCCAGGGCCAGGACTGCCTCCCGGCTTAATCTTTCCGGTTCAAATCCTATCTGTTTACACACCTCTTCACTTTTTTGTAATAGTGGTACATCGTCATCTTTAAGAGCGATAATCATATAATTACGCTTCTTAAATGAAGTGATTTCAAGATCCTGTGCTAAAGCAGGGAAAGCCCGGAATCCTATCAGAGTCAGTTTCTCCTTCAAGGAATCGGGATGAAATAATGAATCACCCGGTTTAGCCATGACGCTCTTGATCACTACCGATCCGGCCCAGGTCAAGCCCTGAGTAGAATAAACCTGACCGGAATTGCTTTTAGTCTGACCTCCGGCGATATCCAGGTCCTTTTCTACTACCATGGCTTCAACTTTATACCTGGATAATTCCCTGGCGATGGATATCCCAGTATTTCCACCCCCGATTATCAACACCTGCGTTTCTAATCCCGAGCTATTTTTCAAGACGTTTACTCCACTTATTCGATACTTTGACCAATATTTAGTGAAAATAAATCACTATTAAACGATTGCTTTAAATCATAACTGTGCAAAATTATATCAATATTGTTTTATAAGAGCGCTTATAAGCGGGACAACAAATAATAACAAATAGACTGTTTATTAAGTTGTAATAAATATTGATGAAAGATAAAATCTAGAGGTTATGCGTTGATCATATACGTAAATATTGTCTTTAACAATACATAAAAAGGTTTAATTTCAATAAAGAAAAAGTTTAGGTATAATCAACTTTAC
>JAQULX010000283.1 GCA_028718465.1 Dehalococcoidales bacterium
CCCTGGCCTTACCTTAGCCGTATGGTGAGATTATAACTCAAAAAACACAGGCAGACTGCCCCTTGACATCCGGTAGACAGGGTTGATCAGCCGGTATTCTTACAGGGGCGGAAAACCTGAGACTTATATAATGCTTAGAAGCATGAATATCCTGGCAGTCAGCATGAAGTAGGTGGCTGCTTGAAAAGCTTTAATCCCTTTACCAAAATTTTCAGCATCTTTCATAAATTTGTAGCTTATGATCAGCATAACAGCCCCTGCAATGATGACGGCGGCCAGGTAGATAAAGCCCAGATTGGCGAAGAAGCTTAAAAAGATACCCAGTCCCAGTGCAATCCAGAGAAATATAAAGCCCATAACGGCTGCTGTTTGCGGAGACGTTTTAAAAAACAGAGCCGGGACCTGGGTGAGCTTCATTTCCTTCTTTTTCCGAATCGGATGCAGGGGGGAATAAATCATTATATGCCCGGCTTGCCAGGCAACCGAGAACAGGTACAGGCTCCAGGGAATCCACGATGTGAATAGTGTGTCTGGAGAAAATGCCGTCCACCCGCACAGCCAGAGCATTGATTGAATCGGCGGCAGTACCAGATATCCCACCCTGTCGCGAAGGTAAGCCGAGTACAGGCAGCCCAGGACCAGAGAGACCAGCGAAACGATGAAACAAACGGGATTAAAAAAGAACCAGATTATGATCAGAGCTGCTGCAAAGGCGGACAGAGCCAGAAACAGACCTTGACGCGGTCTTAAGCGCTGGCCCGGGATAGGTCTTCCCGGCCAGCATTCGACATCGCGCCGGGTGTCGATGTAATCATTAAAAGAATGGACCCCGCCAAAAGCTATGATGGCCGCCAGGAAACCTGCCAGGCACTGGCCCCAGAAAGGAATACCTCCATAGGCTAGAGCCGCCGCGGCGGCTACTCCAAACGCTCCCATAACTGAGAGAATCGGACGGGTGATATCGATTAATCCTGCCAGTTTTTCGCTGAAGGTGTAGCTGGACTTGACAGTGTTGCCCTGCCCCATCCACCGCTGCGTGAGTGTTGACATAATATAATATTCTCCATGTATCCGGGCTCTTGTAAGCATACACAATATCACCCGCCGCTATCAAGGTCGGTAATATTAAAAACCCGGGAAACGGTACTTTTCTTGATATTATCCAGGCTTATTTCGGGACCGCATAACTATGTGCTGTTCGATCGGCGCTGCCCCGGTCTCCCGGTGACCCGTGCCGGGTTCCGGGTACTTGACGGATGATCACTCGCAGTAATTAAAAATCAGAGCTTGCCAGTGAAGACCAGACAACCGGATAATTCATTATCATTTATATCACTGCTGGCAGGGAATGGCAACTCAGAGTATTTTATATAAGCATAAAATTGATTTATGGTAAGGAAGGTGGAGTCTTTGGTTATCTGTTTTAGATAAAAGGGGAGGAGCAGCCATTCGATGTATATAAGTTGGTGATCACTAGCCACTGACAACTAAAGCATCTGCCGGATGATTTATCGGTTTTGGCTGCTCCTCCAGTAGGTCGCATAAGCCGTAAATTGTGTTTTACGCCGGATATAACCACTCCTCTTCTTTTTTAATATGCCCAGGGTTTGCCCTTATAGTCTTTGTCGAAAATACCGGCATATCTCGGGTTCTTCAGTTCTTCCGGAGTGCATTTATAGACCTTGCACAGCAGGCAGGTCAGGTCCGGCGACCCGTACATCGGGTCCTGGTGATTATTATTGGTCAGCACATTCGGATTGGAGATAGTGACCCCGCGGAACCCTTGAGCCGGCGCTTCCGGATAAAACCAGTTGGCCGTCAGGGCGACCACTCTGGGGTCGATGCCGGGGAACAACCTGGCTTTCTGGATTACTCTGCCTCTGGGAGATTCGACCCAGACGAAATCGCCGTCCTCTATCCCCAGGGTTTTAGCAGTTTCCGGATTGATCTGCATGGTTGGATACTCCATGAAGCTGCGCAGCCAGGGGATGTTCCGGTACTGGGCCAGGAAATAGAACGGGGACCGGAATCCCGAAGTCATTACCAGCGGGTATTCTTTATACAGTTCCGGGGTTGAGTAGGGACTTTCTCCCGGCTCCTCGAAATAAGGCAGCGGGTCGTAGCCCATTTTCTCCAGGACTGTGGAATAGAGCTCCAGCTTTCCCGTCGGAGTAGGGAAGCCCCCTCCCTTTCTCCAGTAATCGGTCTTATACTTGTAATAGACCTGGTCTGGACCGTAGCATCCGGAGATGATGTTTTGGCTGAATTCTTTCCAGCTAATGTTGCCCTTTCTCAACTGGTAGTCCAGGCAGGTCTCGACGTCGTTGAACCAGTATTGCGGCGCTACCCTCTTGCCTATTTCATTAAAGATCCAGATATCGGACCGGGCTTCTCCCGGAGGGTCCACGCACTTGTTGTGGGCCTCGATGAACCAGCGGGGATGCATGTCATAAATATCATCCAGTTCCAGCCAGTGGGCCGCCGGCAGGACGATGTCTGACATCTCGGCCATCGGCCCCCAGAAGAGGTCAACCTGGACCATGAAGTCCACCTTCTTCAGGCCTTCTAATACTTCCAGGGTGTTGGCCATATGGACTATTTGTTGTCCTCCCACACTTATCCAGACCCGGATCGGCTTCTCCCCATTATTCAAAGCCCGGATGATGGTATCGGGGTTACAGGTGCGGGCGGCCCCCAGCTTGAACGTGTCGCCTCCCCAGATATGAGATTTCATTTCATCTGTCAGAGGGATTTCATTGAAGAAGTCTTCAATAAGCCCGGTGCTGGGTAACACCCAGCTTATCATGCCGCCCGGCCTTTCGATATTTCCGCAGATGGACATCAGGCAGATGATGGCTCTCAGGGTTTGCCCGCAGTTAGCCTGCCTCTCGATGGAGCTTCCGACCTGGATGCAGCCGGGAGTGTCTTCGGCAAACATCCTGGCAGCCTGGATTATCTTTTCGGCGGGAATCCAGGTTATCTCGGCTACCTTTTCCACCGGGTACTCCGCTGCCCGCTTTTTCAGCTCTTCGAAACCATAGGTCCAGTTCTCCACGAACTCTTTGTCATATAGGCCTTCACTGATAATAATGTTAATCATGCCTAAAGCCAGCGCTTCGTCGGTTCCGGGCCGTATCTGGAGCCAGAGTGTCGCCCGGGAGGTGTAAGCTGTGGCGCGGGGATCGATAATTATCAGGTTCTTGCAGTAGTCCAGTGACTTCATATACCAGTAACACATTTCCGAGTCTGCGCTGCTTATTTCCAGTTGTTTTGCCCAGGATATCTGGGTTTTCGGAAACTCGCCTCCCCAGCCGTGGTAATCGCAGTAGAGCCTGCCGTACCCGGTGATCAGACCATAGAGGCCGATTCGGGGACTGTGACATACGTAGCCGGGCGTGATAACGTTGGCCGACCCCATGGAACGGGAGAAGCGGTGGGTGTACCGGTTATAACCCCGGCCTGTTCCCTGTGAGGTGGCAACCGTCCACGGGCCGTATTTTTCAGAGGCTTCTTTGACCTTGTCGGCAATAGTATCCAGTGCTTCATCCCAGCTTATCCGCTGCCATTTTCCTTCGCCTTTCGCGCCGGCCCTTTTATAGGGATATATTATACGGTAGGGATTATCGATGTGCTGGATGCTGGACAATCCCTTGGCGCACATCGTGCCCCGCGTAGTGGAGTCCGGGTTCCCCTCGATATGAGTGATTGCTCCGTCTGTAACCTCCACCAGTACCCCGCATCCGCCATGGCAGCTTTTACAGGTAGTCTTGATTATTTTCTTTTCTCCCATTATAGTAGCACCTTTTAAGTCTTTAATTTACAGTATCTCCTCTAATATGCGGCAACCTTCGGGAGCAGCGGCCGGTAAATACCGACTTTCAGCAAACAATATTTCAACGCAAAGGCGCCCACCGTATGGCAGATGACGGCAATGATTAACATAACATGGGCGATTTCCCCTCCAGCCAGTATGCGGGTTAATGAAATGGCCCCCGGAATTACCAGTCCGATCAGGATCAAGCCGACCCAGAAGACCACCGCTTCTCTGCCGGTCAACAGTTCTTTAGTCGATACTTTAGCAACTGCGGAAGTATAATTGGCAGTCATTAACAGGACGATAATCAGGAAAATGTTGAGCAGAAGCAAATAGCTGCTTCCGGTTTCCGCCAGGGCTGTCAGGTGAGTATCACCGCCGGCCAGTCCGATGCCGGCTGCCAGACCGAAGCCGTCAGCTACGCCGGCCAGGACGATGACGATAGGCAGTAGGCTCTGATTCCAGAAGGGGATGCCCTTGCAGAAGTTCATCATGAGGCCGCCGTAAATCCCCACTCCCAGGGCGAATATTCCCGATATCACCGCCAGCACCGTGTATGCAGGCGCTGCCGCCGGGCCGATGAGACCGGAAATAAACGGATGACTGATTACCAGTTGGAAGAAAGCGAACGTGCCGAAGAATACCGAGAACAACACGCCCCGTGCAAACCAGGAGGTTTTCCAGGCACTGGAAAACGGCGGGAAGAGCCGGTAAAAACGCCACGGTTTACCCAGGTAGGCCAGGTGTATCGGGAGCTTCAGCAGCATAATAATCAGCCAGCCTATCAGTAGCCCCCACCAGCTATTCAGAAATAATGACACCAGGAAAAGACCGGAGCCCAGGCTGGAAAAGACCTCCGAGATCCATATCATTACCCCGCGTCTTTCAATCCATTCCCGTTGATGCATTGGCCTGGTCATCCATTCGTGGGTAACCATCCATTGT
>JAQULX010000284.1 GCA_028718465.1 Dehalococcoidales bacterium
AAAGTACTGATATAATTGTAATCGGAACTGCGAAAACTGACCTTCGCTTTTTTCGTTCACAATTTCAGTTTTACGCAGTTCTTTCTATTTTGTCTAATTTTATACTCAATTTGTCCAAAGTCTAATATATATTAACAGGCTCAAAAATTAGATAATCTCTGCTCTGGACGTAATATGGAAGGGTAAACACCAGTACATTAGTCCCGTTTAGTACTACCCGGTGATCTCTTCGATTCCATTTAGCTTCGATTAGTCAACCAAAGTTAACAATAGGTAGCAGCAGTCCGGTTGCTTTAACTCGGCCTAGAACCATATAATGCTCTCGGAAGGGCGGTGGGAAACCGTCTTTTTTATTGTCAGGCATTCTTTAAATCTAAAGTAGGAGGATCTGGTTTGAATTTGAAGTTCTTTAAAATGGGAAAGCGTTGCTTGTTATCCGTAATCCTTTCACTGGTTATGCTATCCCTGATGTTCCCTGCCCCTGTACTGGCGGATGATACGCAACCTATGGTATCCGCCGGAGAATTTCATACTGTTGGCTTAAAAACAAATGGTACTGTGGTTGCTATTGGTGGTAACGATAAAGGGCAGCTTGATGTCGAAAGCTGGAAAAATATTACTCAAGTTTCGGCCGGTAGATGGCACACCGTGGGCTTGAAACAGGATGGCACTGTTTTGGCCGCAGGAAATAATTCCGATGGTGAGTGCAATACGGGAGGTTGGACAGACATCGTCCAGGTCTCAGCGGGAGCCTTTTTCACCGTAGGTCTGAAGGAAGACGGCACCGTTGTTGCTACTGGAAATAATGGTTGGGGACAACTCAACGTCAGTAGCTGGACTGATATTTGCCAGATTGAGGCCGGAGATGGTTATACCCTGGGTCTGAAATCAGACGGAACAGTTGTCGCTGCCGGGAAAAATAATTATGGTGAAACCAGTGTGAGCGGCTGGACCGGGATTGTTCAGGTTGCTGCCGGATACCAGCACACCGTAGGTTTGAAGTCGGATGGTACCGTGGTTGGCACGGGGGAGAACTATCAAGGGGAACTCAACGTAAGTAGCTGGAGCGGTATCATCCAGGTATCGGCAGGCTCTGATCATACCATAGGTTTAAAAGAAGATGGCACTGTTGTAGCTACCGGAAGAGAATATTATGGAGAGCCTGCCGTCAGTATCTGGACTGATATTGTCCGGATTGAGGCTGGATACCAGCATACCGTAGGCTTGAAATCCGATGGAAGAGTAGTAGCAACAGAAACCGGACGTGATGAAGAAGGCCAGACTAACGTTGATGAATGGGAACTAATTGACACGTATTATATAATCCAGGGTTTGAAGAGCCAGATTGATAATCTTACTGCTCAACTGGAGCAAAAGGATCAGGCTATTGCCGCGCTGCAAACGGAAAAGATGGCATTGACCGCACAGGTAGAGGACCTCTCCGGGCAGGTAAACACCCTGACCGCGGAGAAAGAAACCCTGGCTAGCCAGATCACAGATGCCAACCAGGCACTGACAGCAGCCCAGGCAGAGGTGACCGCTCTCCAGGCGGCGATCACGCTTCTGGAAAATAATAACGCCCTGCTCCTGCAAGACAAACTGGTCCTCCAGGGACTGCTCACAGATAAAGAACAGGAGGTCAGCAGCCTGAACGCAGAGGTAGCTGACCTGATTGATCAATTAGCCCAAAAGGATGCTCAGATTACCGTTCTTCAGAATCAGGTGAGTGCACTCGAGGAAGCCAATTCTGTGCTTGAGATTGAAAAGACTTATTTTGAGGACGAGGTTCTTGCCTTGCAGGCTGTAGTGGCGGAACAAAACGAGACTATTGATAACCTTACCAGACAGATACTTGACCTCACATCCCAACAGGATTCCTTGCCCCCGGCAGGCTCGCTCCATGTGGCTGATGACTGGGCTCCAAACAGCAAGTCGGTTAATCTTACTTTTAGCGGTTATGTTCGCGACGAAATGTCCATTTTCAAGGACGGGGAAGGCTGCGGAGTATCGGAAGCTTATATCATAATGAACGATTCAGAGACCATTCCTTTGACTCTGGATAACACGGGCAAATTCAGCCTCGCTCTTAATCTTGTTGCCGGCAAAGACTCCGTGTTTAAATTCTCCCTCTATGCGTCGGATACCAAACAGGGTGAACCTAACGAAGGATTGGTGGATGAGGTAACAGTAATCTCCCCCAAGGCAAAATAACACTTATACTCAGAGAGCAATACGGATACGGCCGGTTAATTCCATTTGTTGCACCCCTGGGATGGTTTTATCGGGGTGCAGCATGATCACTTCATCTGTAGTGGTCAGTCTCCAGGGAAGAGTAACTATATCTGGAGCTGACCACTATAAGGTGAAACTCCTTTTCTGCTATTATTTTAGTATTCTTATAAATACTTTCCATTTTTCTCCAGGTTTATCCGGCCGACCCAATTACCGGCTTAACCATATGACAAATATTATCTGCCGGGTACTTCCCGGAACCGATACCGGGCCAGTGTCCTTGAGCCCCACAAAAATACAACAGCGATATTAACAATTGCCATGATAAAAAATGTAATGACAGGATTATAATGCGAGCCGTAAACAGGAAACAAAACCAGCTCGCTAATGTTGGCCATGGTGTGAAAGGAGACTGCCGCGAACAGACTTTTCCCGGTATTATTATAGAGCCAGACAATGAGAACCCGTTTTAATACTGTATTGGCAGCTTGCCCTGCTATCCATGCCGGTCCGTGTCCGGGAAGCCAGGGGATAATATGCCATAATGCCCACACAACTCCAAGAAACATGCCGGCGAGCAAGGCATTTCTCCAGTAGCTTTGCAGCCGGTCAATGGCGTATCCGGTCCAGCCTACCTCTTCACATATGGCAGAGATGAAGAAAATCACAAAATAAACTGGCAACTCTAACAGCGAGAACTGCAAATCAGGAACCTGTATGCTTGCTAATTTCAGGATTCCGTAATCCAGAAAAATTACAGCCGGCATTAATAAAAAGACAGGCAGATACCAGGCTTTCCTGTTAATTCTGTTAAAATCAAAGGGCCTTTTAAGAAGCTGTTTTATTCCATTTAACCCATTCTCTCGAAAAACTAAAATTAAAGCCGTGGCAATCGGGCTAAGCAGCGCCAGTGCGCTGATAGGAAGGTTTACGAAAGGTATTATCTGCCTGGTTACAGCTTCAATTATCCAGAATGGAACGGCTAGAATAAATACCAGCGCAAAGAATATCCAGGGGAATCCGGTTCCTGGTGTACCTGTATTCATGGTTTATGTACTCTAAAATAAGCTCACATCTACTGCACAGCAAATCCGATAAGCAGTGCCTGAAGACTGGTTAAAACCTGTTAAGTCTGCTGCTTCAGGTTATCCTTGTCAACTATATGCCCGGAGGCATCTACGGCGTCCTGGCCCGAGACATAAACCGGCTTAACCGGGCCTGTTGCGGTAATCACATTGGAGAATGCCGTTCTTAGAGAAGCCCTCAGGATTCAGATGCCCGACCTGTCTTTGAATTTGTTCCATCATCTTCCCTCGAAAGCCTTCTTAGATCTTCTTACTTTATCCACCTATTTTTATTATATTCAACAGAGGCCGGAGCAAGGTCATGGTCCGCCTTGATCTGGCAGTCTCAGGGGGCCGGAAAATGGTGGAACCATCCGCTGACCTGGCATAACCTGACCCTGATTATTTCGTTGTAATATATAGATACCATTCAGTGGAGGATTATGGAGATGCGCACAATAAAATTCGTTTGTATATTTACGTTACTGGCCATTCTGGCCCTGACTGGCCTTGCCTGCACAAAATTATCAGCCGGGTCTCAGGAGGAAGGCCGGACAATCGCCCTGGAATTTGTGAAAAAGGAAGCCACTTTTCAATTCGATGGCATTCCGGAGACTCTGGAGGTAATAAGCACCACCGCTGTGGAAAACGGCTGGAAATATACTATCGAGTTTGACAGCCGGCATGCCGGCTACGGCGATCGGAGCGGGCAAATACTGGCAGAGGTAATTACACCCCATACAGCGGAAGTCACGGTCCAGGACAGCCAGGTAGCCTCGGCCTTCATGGACGGGCAGTGGGACATGATTGGCCAGCGTATCAATGTGGAAATAATACCGGCGCCGATAGATGAAGTGAAAGTAAGCCTGTTAAAATCCAACCCTCCTCAAATAAGTGTTTACATTAGAGGCGGGCTGCCGGATGGATGTACCACATTCCACGATATCGAGACAACCCGGGAAGGCAGCACTATCAATATCAAGGTGACTGTGCAGCGTCCCAGGGGAGTTTTCTGTCCCGCTATATACACCCAGTTTGAAAGAGATGTCAATCTTGGCAGTGACTTTGCTTTTGGTACTACCTTCACCCTTAACGTCAATGATTACAGCACCACATTCGAAGGTACTCTGATGGAAAATGAAGGTTTTGCTGTTTATTTAACCAGGGACGATATTTCCCCCGATAAAATGGAAGCTCTCAGTCATGTTGAAATCGCCGGTCAACCTGTTATATCTATACAGGATATAATCACCTATAATGCTCAGACTCACGAACTTGAACTCACTGAAGACGCCTTTAACCGTATCGCCGGATTGGAAGTACCTGTAAGCGGTAAATCATTTTTAGTGTGTGTTAATAAAGAGCCGGTATACTGGGGAGCTTTCTGGCCGCCATTCTCTTCCATGTCATTTTCCGGGATTGTTATTTTACAGCCTCTGGATTCCCGGGA
>JAQULX010000285.1 GCA_028718465.1 Dehalococcoidales bacterium
ATAAAGATCTACATGGCCCTGATATACCGTCTGGGAATTATTCACCCAGTGGGGAGAGAACCATAACCGGGTGCTCTTGACGAATTTCAATCCTTCGCTGAAATTCACGCCGGCACTATCTCCGGCGCGGACTGATCCGGCTTCGATAGCGCCGCCTCCCAGAGTATGCTTCTGATAATTCGCGTCTATATGGAGAAAATCTGCGTAATATATATCACCGACGCCGTAAACCGTGCCATCTCCGGGAGACAAACACATCAGCTCATAGGCACCATATTCATAGTCCGGTTGAATCGATAGGACCTGCAGAATAGGTTTGGTGATCAATCCTCCTTCAGAGATGAGGTCTCCGGTTGTGAACTGGGTAGGATATCTCATGAAGGAAACTTCAACCAGATGGTTGCGGTCGACTTGGTTCAAAGCAAAGGTCGCCGCCGCGCCCAGGGAGATCCCATCTATCATTACATTTTGGAGTACATATCCGCGGTTGGGCGTCACCACAAAATCGATGCTGGCGCCGCGATCGATGGAGATATCCCCGGAATAGTTCACTCTGCCGCCTGGCCCGACGTTAACCCTGATTGTGAAAAACATGGGATAGTCGACCAGCTGGTCATCGGCATCGGAACTGAAGAAGTCCATATACATCTGGCTGCCGACTTCCAGGTTGTTTTGTCCCGGGGTGATGACCTCAACCAGATACGCTCCGGGCTGCCCGGTCAAAACCACATATTCTGGAAGAACTTCAAGGATCTGCAGGACAGCCTGATTAACAACATCTCCCAAATAGGCGATTTTATCACCCACCTTGAATTTAGGTGTATATACCTCAAATGTTGCGCCAATATATTGATTTGACGTAACGTTAGTGAAGGTATAGCTGGTAAGCGGTCCTTTGTCTAAACCACCGATCCTGACGTTCTTTATTTTATAACCGGGATTGGCAGAGATAATAAAATTCTGGCTTCCCCCGCGCGGAACCGTTACATTTCCGCTAGGAGTTATTCGGCCGCCTACTCCCGCGCTGGCATTAATCGTGAAAGAATCAACTTTGAAATAGGCTGTAATTTGGTGGGTAGCCGTCACATTGTTGATGGTGTAATAACTAATGGCCCCTTTATTGACGCCGTCAATATATATTTTGTCAATCTTATATCCAGTATTCGGCGTGAAAGTGAAGGTCTGGCCACTCCCCTGGCGCACATAGACTGGCCCGGCCGGCGCGATAGCGCCTCCGCTGGCCCCGATGCTGGTTGTTATCCTCCAGGTGGGGACAAAACCTGGCAGGAGCTGGCCGTAGTTATTCAGATATCCCCCGGGCAGCTCATAAGTCGCGTAGGTATCGAAGCTATAAACCGAGTATGCCCAGTTACCTTCCTCTGGATATATGTTGATCCCTTTTATCTTATAGATTACTCCGTCGTCGTTGTTTTGAATATAATCCCCGGTCTTGAATTTAGCCCATCCGCTGGAGCTGAATCCAAAGTCCACAACATGGGCCACACCATCATTGCCCTTGTAAGTATAGCGACAGGTATACCATCCATCCTCCCAGACACCATCTGGCCCGGCCAAGATATAGGCCCAGAACCATGCATTATTGTAATAATAACCGTATGCTGGTGCCTGGAGAGTATAGCTAAATGTACTGAGCACCTTTTGGTCCCGGTCGCGTATCCATTCCACCTTGCTTTCCAGCCTCTCATCCAGATGGTCCAGAGAGGCGACGAATAAGACCATGCCTTTACCCGACCAGCTGGGATCTCCGTCATAGGGTGGCCAGGGAGCAAAACGGATCATACCGCCAAAGCTGTTCAGGATCGGAACAAAATAATTGGGGTCTTCCCCTGTCACAACCACTTGAGTACCGGTGCCGAGATCCTGGGCACCGCGGGCAAGGCCTATGTCTCGAAAATGGATCGTCATTGCTTTACACTCCTACGTCGACTTCAGCACCGTAGATAGGTACGATCTGATCATTACGTGCTGCAGAATTGATTGACCATGTCCTCACATTCTGCCATAGACTACCATCAGTTCCGCGGTATATCAATGTGATGCGCATGGTTAGCATCTGACCAAAGAGCGTATTACCTACCTGGAATGGATCTGCATTTTGGGTTGTGATCCTGTTTGTACCAATATTGAGACGGTCCGGTAATGTCACATCAGCAAATGAGCGTAACCATTGCCCGTCAGGATTATCAGGATTGACGTTTATTTCGGCCAGGAATGTGTAGTTACCGCCTTTGTATTTATAGTCAAAATCAAAAACCGCCCAAAAATCATCATCTTCCTGTAGCCCCAGCGGAGTCCCAGCTGGTACGGCACCCAAGCGGCTTGAATTCAAACTAACTAAATTGAGAGCAATGATCTGCATTTCTGGATTAATAACTGTGATGCCGATCTGATCAGAGCCTAAGGTGTTACCCTCTTCATCTAAAACCGTGATAGTGAAAACCAAATTTTGGCCGATCATACTGTCCAAAATATTAAAACTGAAAGGAAGAACCCGTGTCTCTCCGGCCGCATAATCATATGTGTGTGAAACGGGATCAAATTCGATAGAAGGTATGTTAGATTCTGCTATAGTTTCAAGCCTGGCCGCCAGCGGAACATTTCCAGCCACACTCCTGTAATGGCTCGTATTTTTAACTGTCGCCTCTATGATATAGGTTCCCGGCATAAGCTGATAATTATCCATATTACCCTCCTACCGGCTTTATCACATTTCCATCTGCATCCAGGATCCTCAGGGTTAAGGTTTTGGTGGGCCTCACTGGCCGCGTAGCCGCATATATTCCCGCCGCGCCGGCACCCAAAAGAAGCAGTACCGCAAACACTTTCTTCTTATTCATACTCACTCACTCCTGGGTACCAAATACCCTAAACCGCGTTTATTCTGAATGTACCCGTCTAATTTACGTTTTAGCCTGGCCATATGGACCTGTATGGTGTGATCGTCTGCCCCTTCATGTGCCCAAACTCTATCAGAAATAACCGTATTGGTGACAACCAGACCGCTATTTTCGGCAAGTAAAGAAATAATCTTCCACTCAATGGGACTCACATTAATTTCTTTACCTTTGATATAAACTGCCTCGGTCTTAAAGTCTACCTCAAAACCATTCCAGCGGTAATTTTTATAC
Source organism: Dehalococcoidales bacterium (assembly GCA_028718465.1). Next base: position 3,150 of record JAQULX010000285.1, read on the forward strand.
ACCGGACTGCTGGTTTGAACCCAGAGCCGGCAATCCGGTGTATTTTTAACCCTGCAACCTCCGCAATGACAATAGCCGGGCATCTCTTCCTATCCTTTTTCAGTAGGCTTTTTCCGGAAGTAATACTGAGTTACCATCGTGAAACAAGCAATAGTGGCGCCCAGAACCACCTCCGGGACTTCAATTACCTGCCGGCTCTGCATTATCCATATTGCAAAAATTGCCGCCAGGATAAATAGGCAGAGCAGATCATTAAAGCTCTGAGGTGTAAATTTTTTAATGGCTTCAAGCATCGGAGACCTCACTACACTACGTAAGCCTGCCCGAGCATGATTGCGTCCAGGATGTTTACCACCCCATCCTCATTGCAGTCAGCTCGAATGGAACCGGGAGGATTAACGATTGCCCCAAATGCCGCGGAGAAAACTGACAAGTCGGCAGAGTTTACAATACCATCCAGGTTTAAGTCTACAGCCAGCGCAACTGTCACCTGATTCGCTGACCCAGCTAAAGGGACGGCGATACCTTCTTTGTTGCCGGCGACCAGACCTGACAATGAGAAATTCGTAGACCCGGTCGATAGTGCCTCACATTGGATAGTGCACATTACACCGGCCGCCGTTGCAGTTTTACCAGCTCCCAGGGCTACCCCGTAGACATTCGTTAAGGAGCTTGGTCCGAGAACGCCGGCCGCGAAATAGCTCCCTCCCAAACTCTTGAAAAGCGGCCCCTCAGTGATTCCGTTGATCTTAACAGACGACGGATTGAAAGCCAGATTGAATTGAACACCGGCAATATTTATTCCGCTTGCCGGCGTAATCAGGATATCCACCGTGAATTTATCCCCGGGTTTTACCACTGATTTGCTGGGTACTACTTTAATCGTTGAATCTGCCATTTGATTTCGGATGCAGCTGCAACCACTTAAAGCCAGAACCGATAACATAACAATCACCAGGCTAATATAGCGGCGCACCTGATTCCTCTCCTCCTATCTTATTTCCTATTTTGATCAGGTCCAGAATATTTATGAACCCGTCATCTCCAACGTCGATCGGCGACCATCCTATGGTTCCTGTCTCATTAAAGTGCTGGCTTACCGCAATTATATCAAGAATATTGACTAAATTGTCGAAATTTACATCTTCCGGTGGTTCATGACGATTTACGGTGATAGTTATATCCTCGTAGTCTGTTAATTCCCCATCGGTTACTGTAAAGCGGATATTATAAACTCCGGCCTGAGCATAGTTCGGAATCCAGCTGAAAGCTCCGGTACTCGAATCCAAGGTGGCACCGGCCGGCAAACCTTCGGCTTGATACACCATCTCTCCCCCATCCGGATCTACAGCCTGAATGTTAAAATTTATAGGCTGCTTTTCTATTGGTCCGGAAGCATACAGCTGACTCGCCCATCCCATTATTAATATAATTAAGGAGATGGCCATAGCCCAACAGATGAGCATGCTAAATGTTTTTTCAACCTTGTTCATTTGATCGTTAATACCCCCGCTAATATTCCGGCCGCTCCGGCGCCATACATCAAACCATTTTTGGTTTTATGCCAGTTTAACGCATCCTGACAGAGAA
>JAQULX010000286.1 GCA_028718465.1 Dehalococcoidales bacterium
GTAACCGCAGGCCAGACCCTGAGCTTTACCATTTCAGCCACTGACCCTGATGGCGATAACCTGGCTTACTCGGCCTCCAATCTGCCAGATGGGGCCGGCTTTAATGATTCTGCCCGGACCTTTACCTGGGCTCCTGCTGCCGGCCAGGCTGGCTATTACCAGGACATCCGTTTCCAGGTCAGCGACGGCAGCCTGTCCGACTCTGAAAATATTAACATTACAGTTACTGTTCAACAGGAACCCGAAGAAAATGCCTGGGATATCAACCGGGATGGGGAAGTCAATGCATCGGATACGGATATCGTCGTGCAGCATTGGGGTGAAAGCGGCAGTCCGGGCTGGATTGCGGCTGATGTTAATCTGGATGGCAAAATAAGCGCTCTGGATTTGATACTGATCGGCCAGAACTGGACGGGAGCATAGAAAACAAGCTTCATTAGAATGCATCAACCTGATTGCTTTGTAGACTGTGCCTTACTGCTGTTCCCATTAAGGTTAATCTTTGTTTTCTGAGTAAATGTCTAGTAATGATTTCGCTTCATTACAAATTTGTTTCCTCAATGCCTGCGGCTCAAGAACTTCAACTTTGGTTCCCAATCCCATTATCCAGTAAATTAAATTATTGCGATCACGAACCTTCAATGTTAGTATGGTTGAATCGTTACTCTGTGTTTCGATAGATTGAAATGGATGGAAGCGATTTATCATTGTCAATGCATCTATATTATTTTTAAAACGTAGCTTCACAACCTCTATTTCATTGTCAAAATTAATACCCCAGGTAGAACTGAGATATTCGATGGCATTAAAATCAACAGGTATCTCAAATGTTCCAGATTCCATTATTACTTCTCCAATAATACGCTCAAAATGAAACGCACGGATAGTATTTTTTAAATGGCAGAAGGCAAGGATAAAGAGAGCACATCCTATTACTGAAATTTCAATAAAATAAGGATCGATCATTCTTTCTACGGGATGGTCATCTTCTGTCTCCTGATAGTAAATTTTAACCTGGCGTTGAGACAACCAGGCTTGGATAAGGGTATTCAAGTTGCTAAAGCTAATTTCTTTTTGGGGTTTTCTATTAAAATACTCCAACATATTTTCGATTTGCTTCTTCAAAGGTGCAGGGACAATTGTATTTAGCTTCATAAAAGTTGAAGCGAAGTTTGGATTATATAGATATACATAATTTTCAAGTAATCGTGCTGCCAGGAAGATGATCACAGCCTCTTGTAAGGTAAAATTAACAGGAGGTAAAAAATATCCTTCGGTTATACCGCGATTTGTGCCCTGTTCCCATATGGGAATCCCGAGCTCAGATTCTAAAGCTTTAAAATCACGATAAATCGTTCTTTTGCTTACCAAACATCTGGAAGCTATTTCTTTTACATCTAATCCATGAGGATGTTGATACAACAGAATCTGTTCTTTCAGTAATCTCGCCGTACGATCCCGTTTTCGAAAATATTTTTTTAAATTACTATCTGGTTTGTTATAGGTTGCACTGGTAGTATTAGAGGTTTGATTGCTAAATATATCGCGATATAGATTATCACAAACTTCGATATTCCTCAATCCTTCTTTCGCTTGCAGGTTACCGTCCTTAATTTTTTGACTATTAAAATGATAATTTCTGATTCCAGCCATATGAGCTGATCTGGATGATTTTTCATTAATTAGTTCTCTAATCTTATGGATCATTCGCCAGGCTGTTTTATAAGTCATACCGTATTCTCTTTGGACATCTTTAGCAGTCAGTTGACCATGGGTATTGCGCATTCTATTAATGATACTGAACCATGTTTTTAATGGAGTAGTCGATTTATGGAATATAGTTCTCGAAGTTGGATATACCTGGTTTCCGCAGATGTCACAGGCATAACATGGCCTGCGTGATAACTTATGATGACCTGTAACCATTCTACATTTGGGACAGGTAATTCCGTCAGGATAAAGCTGGTTCTTTAACCAATCCAGACAAGAATCATTCTCAGGAAGTTCACCAGTAAGATTAAACAAATTAGCTTTGTTCATTTTATCCCCTTTGCCCACGTAATTTATCTCGCCGCATACTTGTTAACAAGGGATATTATTAAACGTAGTTCTTAAATTATAATCATAAAAGACAAACGAATTGACACAGAGACATATTATAATTTATTACAACAGTATTCTTCAAATATTGCATGAGATTTACTAACCTGGATGTGATTATTACTATGGATTTGATTTCAGTAACGTAAATCAATCATTAAGGCACTACCATCTCTAGGTATATAAACGGCAGGAGTTGATTCATGCAAGAAACTGCTATTTCTACTACCAAAAGTCTGAATTGGCTGGATAAGAGTATAAAAATTTTGGATAAAGTAGGTATATTCAGCCGTTGGACCAATGTCATTGGAATCGCATTTCTGTTCCTAATGGTTTTGTTCACTACGCTGGATGTGATAATGCGCTATATATTCAACCAGCCCATGGTCTGGGTTCTTGAGATTACCGAAGTGCTGATGATTGTGGCCATCTTCCTGGCAGTTTCTCACACTCAAAATGAGAAAGGCCATATCAGCATCGATATCATGACTTCTCAATTGAAACCTAAACCCAAATTAATGTTAGAATTCATTACCACTATGCTATCTCTTGGAACTATAGTTGTGGTATTCTGGAGAGTCGTAGCGCAGACTCTGTTTTTTATTTCCAGAAATAGCAGTCAAAGCCAGTTCTTAACCTTACCTAAAGCCCCCTTTGCCGCCATATTGGCTCTGGGATGTATAACTTTAGCCCTTCTTCTACTTAGAGACCTCTTACAGGTGGCTTCCAGAAGTCAAAAAATGGGCTTAAATCGCTCTCAATGGGCTATCATGTTCATGGTTCCAGTCTTATCCATTGTCTTGGTCCTGCTCTGGATGCAACAAGATTTATGGGTGCTGAGTTTACCCCTGGTTGGGCTGCTGGGAGTTTTATTCTCTCTGCTCCTGTTTTTAATCGGTATGCCAATCTCATTCTCATTAATTTTAACCGCCTTTGTCTTCACTGCTCATATTCGCGGATCGGCTTCAGCTTTAGATACACTCGGTACTGAAATCTACCGCAATGCGGGCTCTTATTCTTGGTCAGTCCTGCCTTTCTTTGTCATGATGGGCTTTTTCTGTTTCCATGCCCGCTTTGGGGAAGACCTTTATCTGGCAGCTTATAAATGGTTCGGTCATATGCGGGGAGGCTTGGCTATCGCCACAGTAGCCGCTTGCACTGGATTTGCCGCCATTGTCGGCGATGGGGTAGCGGCCACTGCCACTATAGGTACTGTTGCGGTGCCTGAAATGAGGAAATACGGTTATGATGACCGTCTATCTACTGGCAGTGTCACAAGTGGCGCCACCCTCGGTCCGATTATTCCGCCCAGTACCCTGTTTATTATATATGGCGTCTTAACCAGCGTATCAATCGGTTCATTATTCGTAGCAGGAATTCTTCCGGGACTACTTATTGCCGCCATCTTTTGCATTATTATCGCTTTCTGGTGTCGCCTGAATCCGAATGTGGGACCTGCCGGGACCAGGTCAAACTGGAAAGACCGCATCATATCTTTAAAAGCCGGAGGTCCTGTTTTAATTTTATTTATCCTGGTTATCGGTGGTATCTATTCAGGAATCTTTACTCCTACAGAAGGTGGAGCTATTGGTGCCATGGGAGCCTTTGTTATCGGATTAATCGTGCGCCGCTGGACCAGGAGAACCTTTTTTAATGCCCTTCTGGATTCCGGTAAGACAGTCTCCATGGTCTTTTTGATCCTGATTGGAGCTCTCATTTTCACCCGGTTCGCGGCCTGGTGTAATCTCTCCGGTTCCATAACCAGCCTTATCAATAATTCTGGGCTTACAGCCAGTACTTTCATGGTGATTACTCTTTTGGTGCTTATGATGTTTGGTTTCTTCATTGACATCATGCCTCTAGTTCTTATCGGTGTTCCGATTCTTTATCCAGTTGCAACTGGCCTGGGGATTAACCCTATCTGGTTTGGCATCATGTTCTGCATTATTATCAATCTGGGAGCTCTTACTCCTCCAGTTGGCATCAACCTGTTTGTTTTCAAGGGAATGTTTAAGGAAATTCCCATGGGTATAATCTACCGCGGCGCTATACCTTTTGCGCTGGGTACGTTTATAGCTATAGTGATAATGTTTGTAGCACCGTCGATTGTTACCTGGTTGCCTGGTATTATTAAATAAAAAATTAAAGAAAAAAACTGAAATAAAGATAATAACTTCTATTACGATCTGTTTTAAAAAAGGAGAGAAAAGTGAAGAATACAAAACCCCATCTAGTCTCTAAAGTGGTTTGCCTGACCTGCTTATTATTACTGGTAGCCTTGTTAGGTTCTACTATTGCCTGTTCTAAAGCTGCTCCAACGACTGCGGCTTCACCTGTTGTAACTTCCACTCAACCTGTATCGCAGCCCATCAAGATTGTTTTTTCGTTCTTTGAACCGCCAAGTTCATCCGTTTGGACAGATTTATATAAGCCAATGTTCGATGAAATAGAGACGCGCACTAATGGTAAAGTGAAGATAGAACCGCATTTGAATGCGGAACTTGTATCCTTAGCAGATACTGTAGATGCAGTTCTGAAGGGTACCGTTGATATGGCACATACTATGCCGATGATGTCCGCCGGCCAGTTCCCTATGGATGATATCTCAACGCTCTGGTCATAC
>JAQULX010000287.1:0-4021 GCA_028718465.1 Dehalococcoidales bacterium
GTCCAGGTACGGATTTTCGATCACGGTCTTGAGGTATGGAATCCCGGAACGTTGCCGGCGGGGCTTACCGTGGACGATCTGCGCCGGAACCATGAGTCCAAGCCGCGAAACAAGTTGATTGCCCGTGTGTTCTTCCTGATCCGTTACATCGAGCAGTTTGGAACCGGGACCGGCCGAATGATTGAAGAATGCCGGATGGCAGGCATCCCGGAGCCCGAGTTTGAGTCGCGCGCTGGCAGTTTCCGGGTTCTCTTTCAAAAAACAGTTTCACTCGAGGAGCGGCTGGCGGAACTGAAACTGAACAAACGGCAGTTGAAGGCCGTGAGGTACGCCGAGCAGCATGGACTGATCTCCCGAAAGAAATACGAGGAGGTAACGGGAGCGCCTACGGCCACTGCAAAACGCGATTTGAGCATGTTGGTGAAAGTCGGGGTTTTAATATCTCGCGGGCGCGGTCGCAGTGTTAGCTATGAGTTATCGGCTCAGATCATGAGCCGAAAAGTGAGCCGAAAAGGCAGGGGTTGATCGATCACGACCGAACCATGAAAAACGGTGTGAACTGTCAACAAAATAATAAAGGCCAATTGGCCCGAATCTGGCCCGAAAGTGAGCCGGAACGTGCGCCGCTGGTGAGCCGAAAACCCGGTGAAAATTAAGGGGAAAAAGCATATCTGAGCTGAAAACATGGGCCGCGATTAGCTTTGGACAATACTGAAAAATCTGTTAGGGGTAATTATATATAATGATGCGATGTGAGGAGATGAGCAAGGAGATTCGGGCTAAATACATCATGTCGGGCAACCATGCCGGGAGCAACTATTTTGCTGCCATTTCTGAACTGGTGCAGTTAAGAAATACCGATCCGGATAACAGGGCCTTTTATCAGAAAGAGATCGACGGTATTTATTCCCTGGTCAGGGACGAAATCCTGACCTCGCAGGCCAGGCCCATATCGCCGGTCAAGTTTGGGACCTCGGGCTGGCGTGGTATTATCGGAAAAGACCTGACGGTCAAGTCGGTAAGCCAGGTGACCCAGGCCATCGTTAATATGTACAGGGAGCTGGATAACGGTTCGGCGTTAGGCCCAAGCTTAGGGATAAAGAGTTATGAAGAGGCCATGGAACGCGGCTGTGTGCTTGGCCATGACAATCGCTTTGGCGGCGAGATATTTGCGCAGGCCGTGGCGGAGGTATTGACTGCCCACGGCTTTCGGGTTCATTTTGCCGGTGAGTCCACCACCGGTGTCCTTTCCGCTGCGGTTATGGAGCTGGGTGCGGCCTTTTCCTGCAATCTGACCCCGAGTCACAACCCCCTGGAGTATGGCGGGTTTAAATTTAATGCGGCTGACGCCGGTCCGGCCGCGCCTGAGATCACAAGGTTTATTCAGGAGAAGGCGCAGAAGATCATCGAGGGAGACCTGCCGGTAGAGAAAGGCGTTGACTCCGCTCTCATAAGCCCGTTTAATGCCCTGGAGGTCTGGAAGGGTCTGATCAGAAAAAATAAGGCCATCCACCATATTGATTATGATGCGGTCATTGAAGAGTTTGGCCGGAGAGATGATGTTGTGGTAGCCGTGGACTGCGTTCACGGCGCCGGCCGCATACACATCAAAGACCTTTTGGGCGGGGCTTCAACTGATCGATTAATCATTCTCCGCGGAGAAGACGACCCCACGTTTGGCGGCGTGGCCCCGGAGCCGTCCAGCAAAAACATGCAGTTGGTAAACGAAGCGCTTAAGGCCCGCAAGGAGAGGTTAAAACTCGGGGTTATCATGGACCCCGATGCAGACCGCATCCGTTTTACCGACGGCCGGATAGAGATAGAGATGAATCAATTCGGGGCCCTGACTTACCATTATCTGCACGAGGTCAAAGGCATTAAGGGACTGGTGGCGAAGACCGTGGCTACCAGCAATTTTGCCAATGCCATAGCCGCCCAATTGGGCGAGGAGGTCTTTGAGCCCATGGTTGGGTTTAAGGAATTCAAGCCGGTTATAGACCGGGCCGTAGTCTGTTTTGAAGAGAGCGACGGTATTACCATAAAGGGACATACCCCGGAAAAGGACGCCTATATAGGGCTTATCCTGGCCCTGGCCATGACCCTTCATTTCAATCAGAATCTGGGCCGGTATCTGGCCGAGGTGCAAGGTAAGTTTGGTTATTTCTATGCCGCCCGGGATGCCGTGGTCGTATCACAAAAAGGAGAAGGACTTTCGGCTACTCTTAAGGTATTATCCCGGTATACCCTTGGCACGAGATTAAAGGTCGGTACCGATGAAAAGGTTATCAGCCGACTCATAGATATCGACGGCTATAAGATGGTCTTTGAAGACGGGAGTTGGCTTCTGATCCGGCCTTCCGGGACGGAACCCAAGGTCAGATTCTATGTGGAGGCCCGCAGCGAAGAGGGCAAAAAAGACCTCTTCGATACGGCCAGGGGACTGTTGAGGGAGATCGGTTTGATTTAAGCTCTCAGCATTCAGCATTCAGCGCTCAGCAAAAAAGATAAATATTGAGCCTTTTGCAAAAGTCTTGTAAATGGCGTTCTTGTCATTCCGGCGAACCCCGGATCGGGGGCCGGGGCAGGCGCCGGAATCCAGTAATTTCAAGCAGATTGAGATACCTCTGGACACCGGGTTTCACCGGTGTGACGATTTTTGCAAGAGCCTCTGTTGTAACATGCAGTTATTATCCTGCGAGCTGACCGCTGCCGGCTGAAAGCTTTTTGGAAATGGCGTGAGGGATTATGTTTGACTTAGATATGAGCCTAAATAAGGTGCCTGAAAAGGTGCAGAGGGTCCATCTTATGGGTATCTGCGGGACAGGCATGGGCGCCCTGGCCGGGATGCTTAAGGAAAAAGGCCTTGAGGTCACCGGTTCCGATACCCAGGTCTATCCGCCTATGAGCACTTTTCTGGCCTCGCTCGGTATCAAAATCTTTCAGGGCTATAGCCCGGATAACTTAAATCACCATCCGGACCTGGTCATTGTCGGCAACGTGATCCGCCGCGAAAATGAAGAGGTACGCGGCCTGGCCGAAAGGAAGATACCCTTTGTCTCTTTTCCCCAGGCGTTGAGACACCTTTTCTTAAAGGGAAAAATCCCGCTGGTGGTGGCCGGAACCCATGGAAAGACCACTACGGCCTCCATTTTGGCAGCCATACTGGAACATGCCGGGTCGGACCCGGGTTTCATGATCGGGGGTATCGTCAAGGGGTTTGGGCGCAATTATAAACTGGGTAAGGGCCCTTATTTTGTAATAGAAGGCGATGAATATGATACGGCCTTTTTTGACAAGGGGCCTAAGTTCCTGCACTACCAACCCCATATAGCCATATTGACCAGCGTGGAGTTCGATCATGCCGATATCTATCGGGATCTGGCGGAGGTAAAGGATGCCTTCCGGCGTTTTGTCCGGATTATCCCGGTGTCAGGCGCCTTGGTGGCGCATACCGAGGACGGGATAGTAAGAGAGGTTATTAAGGATGCCCCCTGCCCGGTTATGGGATACGGTGAAGACAAGGGGTTGACATGGACCCTGGCATATTGTCTGACTGAAGAAGGAAAGACGAGGGTTTCCGTTAAAAAAGAGGGCGGATTTTATGCCCATTTCATCAGCCCGCTTATAGGCAGGCACAATGCCCTGAATACCCTGGCGGTCATAGCGGTGTTGGACAGGATAGGCCTTTCGCCGGAGGCGATTCAGGCCGGTCTGTCTTCCTTCCAGGGGGTATGCCGCCGGCAGGAGGTAAGGGGTATAAAGAATGGTGTCACGGTCATCGACGATTTTGCCCACCACCCTACGGCCGTGCGCGAGACCCTTCTGGCCCTCAGGGCTGCTTATCCGGGGAGGCGTTTGATAGCGGTTTTTGAGCCAAGGACCAATTCCAGCCGTCGCAGGGTATTTCAGGATGATTACGCCCTTTCATTTGATGCGGCTGATTCCATAATTGTGCGAGAACCGCCTGGTCTGGAAAATATCCCGGAACAGGATCGCTTCTCTTCCAGGAACCTGGTTGAGG
>JAQULX010000287.1:4031-4685 GCA_028718465.1 Dehalococcoidales bacterium
CAGACGGCATATTAGGATTTTTGAAGGAACATGCCAGGGGAGGGGATGTAATTGCCATTATGTCCAACGGCGGTTTTGACAATATCCATGAAAAATTGCTGGCTATTTTATAAGGTTACGAAATGAAGCCTCATTCAAATTTCGCTTGACAAATATAAGTGATGGTTATAAAAGAGTCGCAGCTAAAGGTATAAGGGGGAGGCTTGACCAAGATGTCTGAAGAGCACGCAACGAGTGGTGAAAGAGAAGGGGGACACAAGCAGGCCGGCGGGGGGTTAGGTATGCTGGCTGCTGGTTTTGTAGTAGCCATTGTGGTTGGCTGGCTTCTTTACCCGGCTATTGTCATGTCTTCGAAGCCTCAACCCATTAATTTCAACCATAAGGTGCACGGCGCAGAAGGAGCGGGATTAGCCTGTGACGGTTGCCATACTTTCCGTGAAGATGGCAGTTTTACCGGCATTCCCAGGCTGGATAATTGTATCCAGTGTCATGCATCGGCGCAGGGTGAGAGTCCGGAAGAGGCCAAGCTGGTCGAACAGTATGTCACGCCCAATAAGGAGATACCGTGGCTTAGTTATTCCTATCAGCCATTGTGTGTCTTCTTTTCCCATGCCGCCCATGTCAAAATGGCTCAACTGGAATGCACGACATGCC
>JAQULX010000288.1 GCA_028718465.1 Dehalococcoidales bacterium
TGCAGGGATTATTATCAGTCTTATTTTCACTCCGGACCTGGTGCAGCTTTTATTGAACCTTCTGAAATGGATCTGGGGTTTGATAGACAAGCTGATGGGACTGATCGCCAGCCTTTTCCCTGAGCAGTCCCCACCATCGCCACCACCCGGGCTGGAAATGCCCGCAGTACCACCCTCAGAAGATACCGAATTATTTCGCCTTCCCGAGTGGCTGACCAGCAGTGCGAGGCTGGTCTGGACAATCAGCGTGATGGCATTTCTTTTATTCGCGATCTGGAGAATTTCTTCCCAGATCTTTAGATGGATGCGCGGCCGGGCATCCCGGGGCAGCGCAGAGGTTGAGTCCTTGAAGGGCGCTTTTAAAATTGATCTGCTGAACTGGTTGAAAAGACTTCTCTCCAGGATCCCGGGCATTAAATTCAGAATGCCGCATAAGGCCGGAAACAGGGACCTGCCCCCGGAGATAGCTTCAGTACGGCAGCTCTACAGCGAACTGCTGAGATGGGGGGCCGAGAAAGGGCACTCGCGTCGAAAATCACAAACTCCGAACGAGTACCGGGAAGAGTTGGACCAATTGATACCAGAAAACCAGGACGGACTGAGTTTTATCACCAATCAGTATATCCATGCCCGTTATGGTTCGACTTCGCCAACAGAAGAAGACCTGTCCCGGTTAAAACAGGACTGGCAGAAGATCAAAAAGACCGGACTAAAAAGACCGAATCAAAAGGGAGATTAATTTTAATGGAGATGATTAACGGACAGATTAATACCGAGAAGGCGGCCATGGTCAAAGACGCGGCTGATAAAATTATTGCCAATATCGGCAGAGTTATCGTGGGGAAAAAAGAGGCCGCGGAGATGGTGCTGGTCGCTTTGCTCTGCGAAGGCAACGTCCTGGTTGAAGATGTCCCGGGTGTCGGTAAGACCATGCTGGCCAAGGCCACCGCCCGGTCTTTGGGATGCGGTTTTCACCGCATCCAGTGCACCCCGGACCTGCTGCCGTCGGATGTTACAGGAATCCAGTTCTATAATCAGAAGACCGGCACGTTCGAGTTCCGCCCGGGACCGATCATGACTAATATCGTCCTGGTAGATGAGATCAACCGTGCTACCCCCCGCACTCAGTCCTCCCTCCTCGAAGCCATGCAGGAGCAGCAGATAACCGTAGATATGGAAACGGTGCCTCTGCCCCGTCCCTTTCTCTTGTTGGCTACCCAGAACCCCATCGAACTGGAAGGGACCTTTCCCCTGCCTGAAGCTCAACTCGACCGCTTTATGCTCCGTTTGCGGTTAGGTTATCCCTCTGAAGAGGATGAGGGGATGATCCTGGCCCGTTTCCAGCAGGACAATCCCCTAGATACTCTGGAAGCTGTAACCGATGCTCGAGAACTGGTAGAATTGCAAAAACTCTGCCGCGAGATATTCGTCGAAGAATCGGTGCGCGGCTACATCGTCTCTATAATCCGCATGACCAGGACTCACCCGGACATCAAACTGGGGGCCAGCCCTCGAGCTTCTCTGGGACTGCATCAGGCATCTCAGACGCTGGCAGCCATGCGGGGCAGGAGTTATGTCATTCCGGATGATGTGAAATACCTGGCTGTCCCCGCCCTGTCGCACCGCCTGACCGTCAAGACAGAAGCTCGCCTGAGAGGTCGTTCTGCCGATGAGGTCATCCGGGAAATCATCAATAAAGCGCCTGTGCCGGTGGAGGAGGCGAGATAAGGAATCCTGTTGAGCCGCCCGTTCCATACCGGAGAAGGTCAGCATCCAGGCTGTGAAATGTCTGGATTCCTGCTTCCGTACCGCAGTACGGGGCAGATTTCCCGGAATGGCGACAAAGTTGTCATTTATATCCTTCTTCCTTATAATGAGTTGAAACAGGATAACTTATGAATAAAGTAGTGGCTATAGTCGGCATGGCAGGCAGCGGCAAGTCTGAGGTAGCCCGAATTTTCGAGAACCACGGTTTTCTGCGGGTTAGATTCGGAGACATCACCGACGAGGAGATGATAAGGCGGTCTCTGACCAGAAACGAAGCCAATGAGCGTTACTGTCGTGAACTGCTCCGCAAAGAGCTCGGCATGGCCGCTTATGCCATTTTGAACCAGCCGCGCATCGATGCAGCCTTGAAAAAGGCATCTGTAGTAGCTGACGGCCTCTATTCCTGGGAAGAATATCTTTCATTCAAATTATATTTCGGCGATAATTTTTATGTAGTTGCGGTATACGCCTGTCCCCGGACCCGTTATTCCCGTCTGGCCTGCCGGAACCAACGCCCGTTAAATTCTGAAGAAGCTGCCAGCCGGGACAAGTCTGAAATCGAGAATCTGAACAAAGGGGGACCGATCGCCATGGCTGATTTTACAATCGTCAACGAAACGGATATGGAAAATTTGCAGCGGCAGACTGAAGCGGTGCTAGCCTCGCTGGAGTGTTAAGATGGCAGAGATACTGAGACCGGATATCGATGATTATTTTCTGAAGATTGCTGCGGTAATCGCCGAGCGCGCCACGTGCCAGCGCCATCATATTGGCGCGGTGGCTGTGATCGATAAGCATATCCTGACCACCGGATATAACGGCGCACCCTCCGGCCTCCATCATTGTCTGGAACTGGGCTGCCTGAGGAATGAGCTTGGCATACCATCCGGGAAAAGACAGGAGGTTTGCCGGGCTGTCCACGCAGAACAGAACGTGATAATTCAGGCCGCCCTCCACGGTGTCAGTATACGGGGCAGCACGATTTATTGCACGCATACCCCATGCGTGTTATGCGCCAAAATGCTGGTAAATGCGCAGATAGCGCGTTTTGTCAGTTTCGGCAGATACAGCGACGATGAGTTCCTGAACCTTTTCAAGGAAGCCGGCATCGAGTTCGAGCTAAAAGACAAGCCTTCGCCGGAAATAGTCTATCTCGACTAGTCTGAAATATATGAAACCATACGTAAAAGTGATCGTTAACCCGGCTGCGGGGGCCGGCTCCACAAAACGCAAGTGGCCGGGAATTCGGAGTTGCTTAAAAAATGCCGGTCTTTCTTTCGATTACCAATTTACCGAGGGCAAAGGCCACGGGATAGAGCTGGCCAAGGCTGCCGCGGGAAACGGCTTCCGCTACCTGGTGGCAGTCGGAGGAGACGGCACCATCCACGAAGTAGCCAACGGCATCCTGCAAACCCCTAATGCTGCAGAAACATCCCTGGGACTGATAAGTACCGGTACCGGCAGTGACCTCTCCCGCTCTATCGGCGCCATTCGCAGCTATAGTCACGCTTGCTCAGCCCTGTCCAATCCCGGCAAGCTGCTAATCGATGTCGGACTGGTGGAGTACCACCAGGACGGGCAAACCAGGCAGAGGTACTTCATCAACTCCGCAGGAATCGGATTCGATGCCAAAGTGATCGAGGCTACCGAAAGTATGCCCAAATTTTTCGGCGGCACCATTCCTTATTTGACCGGTCTGGCACGCTCATTTATCGGCTACCGCAATCGTTCCGTTACGATGCGGATAGGCGACAAATCAGACGAGATAGTCACAGTACTGGGTATAATAGCCGCCAACGGCAAATACTTCGGCGGAGGCATGAAGATAGCACCGGAGGCCCGGCTGAATGATAATCTGCTCGATATCATTATCATTGGCAACTTCGGGAAGCTCGAATTGCTCCGAGTATTTCCCCGCATCTATAAAGGGACCCACATGATGTATCACAAAGTCCGGATGGAAAGAGATACCCGCGTCACTATTGAGTCCAAGCAGCCTTTTTTGTTGCAGGCAGACGGTGAACTTTTAGGGGGAGGCCCGGTATCCTTCAGCATCCATCCCGCCGCCCTGAACCTGGCGGTATAGAAACTCTGACAGACAGAGAGAGGTTCAAATATCCCCGGCTCCATCCAGCTTCGACGAAACCTGATGATTCAATACAACGGCTTTAATTTTTGATTTTATTGGATAGTATTATTTTTCGGCCTTCTCAACAATTACCGTACCGAAAGACCGGTTTCCTATTTTACCAGCCACCTCGACAGATCCCCTGGCTGAGGCTTTCTCACCCTCTTCCGGCGGTTCTTGTTTTGTAATTACCCAGATCTTACCTGAGCCATCGTCAATCTGGCAAGCTCCGGCAGTAATACCAAGAATATCCACCCAGTATTTTTCAGTTACTTTGCCACTGACACTGACCTCTTTGCCGTCATATTTATCCGGGTTACCCAGAATATCGCTGATTTTAGTTGAGGTACAACCGGCCGCAAAAACCATAATACCCAGTAATGCAATAGCGACCATAACAATCAGGATATTTTTCAAGGACACCATCCTCCTGTATGATAATTACCAGTTAATGCAAACCTATTATAACACAGTTGAGTTAGCTCGAAGAAAAATAACTGCCATAATCCGGGAGTAAAAGAGGTAGAAAAAAGTACTATATCATATTGACACCTTAGCTCCGCCATCTAATAAAGTAATCTGTTACCGCATTTAGTCTCATCTGGCTAAAACAGGTACATTTTTTATATCCCCTCCAGATAAAGGCCGAGGTTATCATTTGGACTTTGTACAAAATCAGCCCAGGCACTTTACAAAAAGTGAGAACTGCACAAAACTGATCTTGTGAACATCGCCAATGGCGAAAATCAGTTTGCGCAGTTCCGCAAACGATTATATCACAAGTA